>JAKLJM010000102.1:0-7486 GCA_023151145.1 Bacteriovoracaceae bacterium
AAAGTGGTGACATTCTCCGTCATCACGCATTTCAATTACACCGCGAACTAATGTTCCCTCATCGATATTTAAATCTCGAAGTGAGAAGGCGTTTTTGGCCATCATGGGTTGAGCGCTTGGGTTGGAGTAACGATTTTGCAATTGTTGAATGTCGAATGTTTTTAATTGGCGATTGGTTGAAGTGTAGTAGGGATACATAATGGAATCATTGGCCGATTCGTGGCAAAAGCCCAAAAAATGTCCCATTTCATGAAGTAAAACAGTTTGAAAATCATGGCCAAATCCCACTCCCGAAAAAGTGAAGTTAAAGTTTTCAAAATTAAAGATGATATCTGCGTGAGTGAGTTCTAAATAATTTTTTCCATTATTTGATCGCATGTAACCAAAATATTGAGTAATGGCCAAAGCGTTGTCGCTTACATCATTAAACCAAGGGTTTTGTTTATAGATACCAAAAACGTTATCGCGATACTGTGAAAGACTTGAATAGCTACTGACGGGTGCTGTAGATGTTGTGGGATTAAACATTTTTATCCCAGCAGGAGATCTGGCATTCCACTCAGTGAGGGCTCCATTTATCGCATTGGTTTCATCTGCTAAACTAAAAGTACTCGCAATGGCCATTGAATTTCCATTGACTAAGTTCATCCATTTTCCTGGAGCACATGTGTTGCCAGAAGAAATAGGGGCAGCGGCACTTTCCTCTTTTTTACAACCAGACATAGTTGCAATTAAAGTAACGGCGGCCAGAATGTTGAGCGAATATTTCATGATTTCCTCTATGGATTTTTAAAAAACCCATAGAGGAGTTATCGGATAAATTTAGTGAAAACTAAGCAAAAGGAAATTACTCAAGTTTTATTTTTTATTAGCGTTAGCGTGGTCTTTTAAGAATGCTTCTAGACCTTTATCAGTCATAGGGTGTTTATATAATGCCTTAAGTGCTGATAATGGCATTGTGGCCACATCTGATCCAATGAGAGCTACTTCTCTGACGTGAAAGGCATGTCTGACTGAAGCCGCAAGAATTTTTGTGGTGAATCCGTAATTATCATATACCTGACGAATTTCAGCAATTAAATCGTTTCCGTTTTGACCGATATCATCCAATCTTCCAATGAAGGGAGAAATATAAGTTGCTCCAGCTTTTGCCGCTAAGAGTGCTTGGTTTACTGAAAAACAAAGAGTGACATTTGTTTTAATTGATTTATCTGACAACTCTTTACAAGTTCTAATTCCAGCTTCAGTTAGAGGTAATTTAACAACAACGTTAGGATGAATTTCAGCTAAAACTAGGGCTTCTTTCATCATGCCTTCATAATCAGTGGCGATGACTTCTGCTGAAATGGGGCCATCGATAATTTGGCAAATTTCACGAATAACGTCTTCTTGTTTTCTACCTGTTTTTGCAATCAGGGTTGGGTTAGTTGTTACCCCATCAACAATTCCTAAAAGTGCTGCTTCTTTAATTTCTTCAATAATTCCTGTGTCTAAAAAAAATTCCATATAATAAACCTCGGGTAAGTGTCTTTTTACTCCTAAACATTAGGGATTTTTCTTGGAGGTGACAAGTACAGATTTACCTAGGAGGGGGCAAATTTTAGATTATGATATGATGAATTTATGAAGAGAATTTCATCCTTTAAATTTTGCCAATTAGCTCTTTTGTTTGCGACTTCTGTTGCCTCTTTTCAAATATTGGCGCAACAAGATATTTTACAGCGCCCTGATGAGGAGGCAGTCAAACAGCTTGAAGCGGAAGTTAAAGAATTAATGGAGACTCAAAAGTCTGATGTGCGTAAAAAGCGCGTCGATAATACGGTAAAAGTTATGCAACGGAAAAACAATCTGGCCGAGCGAACTCTCAATGTCGACATGGATAGTTTTTTTGATCCGAAATTTGATTATTCGATCTTTTCAGGCAGAGTCACGGACAAAGACGATACAACAAGTATTATAAAGGTTTCATCGGAGAGTCGAAATATTAAATTTTTTCGCGCGGGTGATAAAGTTCAATTTCGTGTCCCTTCAAAAAAAGAAAGTGAATTCTGTGAAGCTTTCGTACGTGGTATTGAACAACATTATTTTGTTCTCTATGTAAAAGATCTCTCTCCTTGTTTTGGTGGAGATGATTATTTTAGAAGAGGAACTTCGCTAATTTTCTTTTCACCGAAGCTTTTAGATCGCGTTCGTGAAGCTTCAGTTTTTCGCGCTACTTTATTCACTAAGAAAAAAGACTTTCTCTCTCAGCTAAATCAGCTCAATCATGATGTTTGGAATTATGAAGAGCAAAAAATGAAAATAGCTGCTGAGTATGACAAAAAAATTGCTGAAATTGAAAAACAAAAGCAATTAGCTTTAGATCAACATCTCTCAAGAAAAAATGATTATGTTGTTTTGCAACGAGAACTTATTTATAGATTAGATAATATTGATAAAGAGATTGATTTCTATCGAATTGAAAAAGAAGATCCACTTTTTGATCGTTGGCATAAAGATCAAGATTTAGGGTATCCTGTCTTTGAAAGGCCCGAGCCCTTGCGAGCTCGGCGCGATTAAAAAATTAGTTTAAATGTTTTTTTGAAAGATAAACGTCAGTTAAAAATTCATCATTCATTTGGTGAGTTGGAGCGTGCTCTAAATAGAGTTTTAAGTCATAAGATGGCGCTAATCCTAACCATTCTTTCATCAAACTTACATTTTTCTCTTGGTGAATCCACTTAAAGATACACGCTTGTCTTAGCGACTTTGGAGTCAATGTAATGAGAAGTTTATGACGGTAGTCTTCAAATATGATTTCAATTCCTCTAGGCGATAATCCACCAGAAATAATTCTATAAGGGTTAGCGTAGAAAAGAAGTTTTTCAAATTCAATTTGTGAACGTCCCTTCATTTCAGTTAACACATTTAAATAATCTGCAAAAACATTCTTAAAAATGCTTGGAAGTGGAACAGTATATGCGTCTCTTTTTGGATGACGAATAAGAACGCGCGACTCTTCGCCCACAGTCATATCACTCATCGACAATGCGGTGATATCAGAAACTTTTAATCCTGCTCCAAAAATGAGTAGGAAAATCACTTGGTTTCTTCTTGCAAGAAGTTCAGTCATTTTATCAGTTGAGCGGCCTTCTTCTACGAGGGCTTCCCAAAAAGTTTTCACGTCTACCAATGGAGTTGGACGTGGAATATCTAAAAATTTTGGAGAAGTTGGAAGCTTTCTTACAGGGTTAGAGCTGATTAAGCCCTTAGCTAAAAGAAAATCAAAAAAGATTCTCAGCGCTTGAACTCTTCTTCTTCTTGAGTTGTCAGAAGAATAACGTTTCTCAAGATACTCACCATAATGAGAGACAAGAGCTTGATCGAATTCAGTGACTTGTAGTGTTTTTTGATGATCAATTAAATAAAGGTTAAAGCAGTCCAGATCGGTTTTATAGTTCTTAAGAGTGTTTTGGCTTTTGCCTTGAACTCTTAAATTTCCATAAAACTCTTGTTGCAGGTCATTTAATCCTAGAGGTAAACCTTGAGAAGGATAAGCCTCTGAAATCCCAGGGGTCTGTTGAAGTGTTTCCATAATCCTACTTATTACTTGTGTGTGTGTGTAAATCGTTACTGTAGTTTTGTATTCAGGGGCTTTATACAGAAAAATAGGTAAAAAGTACAAGCTAAAAAACTTCGGACTTGTCGACGTTGAGCGTTTAATGCTAAAAGCGTCAAAAGAGATAGAACCAAGTTTTTGGTTGTGAATTTAAAAAATTTCAATAATTTGTAACAACTTGCGGAGCAAGCGATGACCTTCACTGTGACTGACAGAACGAGTATTTCTGGGCCAAAAAATGATTATGGCACAGCGAGTTCATGGCTTCAATCGCTATATCGCGATAGGGCAAACAAGAAAATTGAAAGTCAGCACATTGAAGAATTTCATCTATTTTTACAAAATCCATGGCACCCAGAATTTCCTTACTCCCTAAATGATCTCAAATTAGCCTTAACTCACTCCACTTTTTCTCACGAGTGGGGTAAAGAGCTTTTTCCTTCAAATGAAAGAGTCGAATTCATTGGAGATGGAGTTCTAAATCTTTTAGTCGCAGAAAAATTGTATCGCCTGTATCCCCAATATAAAGAAGGACAGCTCTCAAAACTAAGAGGAGCTTTAGTCAACGAAGAAGCTCTTTGTGAACTAGCTTTGATGCTTCAATTGGATTCAAGTCTTTTTTTAGGGCGAGGAGAGTTGAAGAAAGTTGAAGCTGGACAAGCACTACCTGCCTCTATTTTGGCCGATTTGTTTGAAGCGGTCCTAGGGCAAATTTATCTTTCCTTTGGAGTCGAAGAGGCTAAGACATTTTTAAATAAAGTTTTTGAAATTTTTAAACGTACACATGCCGGATACGATTTCTTTGATGAGAATAGACTTCAACATTTTGATCCTAAATCTTTATTACAAGAAAAATTAGCGAAAGATTCAGATAAAACGCCAGATTATCGATCATTGGAAATTCACCCAGGTCAATTTCGGGTGGAACTTTGGATCGGAGACGAGTTGATGTTGGTGAAAAATGGCCAATCAAAAAAAACAATTGAAAAAGAATTAGCGAAAGAATTTTTAATTAAAAATTTTAAAAATATATAAGTAAGTAAAAAAAAATATTGCTAGGAGGACTCATGCTTATTTTAGATCAACACCCACATAATAAATCAATTATGGTCTCAGTTTTAGGGGCACCCAATGTTGGGAAAAGTACTTTGATTAACTATTTAGTTGGGATGGATTTAAGTATCGTTTCAAATAAACCGCAAACAACTAGAAATAAATTTCACTGTGTCTTTACGGTAGATCGTACAGAAATCATTTTAGTAGACACTCCGGGACTACATAAATCAAATCAAGAGATCAATAAACGATTAAACGAACAAGCTCGTGAAGGAACAGAAGGGGCAGATTTAAATTTATTGTTGATTGATATTTCAAGAGAAATTCTACCGCAATTTGTAGAGTTTAAAGAAAATATTGAAGTGGAATTGGGACGTACTTGGGTGCTGTTTACAAAAGCAGATAAAGTAGAAAATTCTGAACAATTACCCCTTGCAGAAGTTGTAGAAAGAGCGAAAGAAATCATTCCTTCAATCGAAAAATATTTTATTATTTCTTCAAAAGAACAAACAAATGTTCACTTATTAACGGGAGCACTAGTAGATGCAGCTAAACCTGGACCACATCTTTATCCAGGAGGCGATGTCTCAGATAAAAATCAACGTTTCTTTGTTACTGAATATATTCGTGAGCAGGCATTTGAATTATTAAAAGACGAAGTTCCATATGAGATCGCAGTTGTGATTGATGAATATAAAGACATCAAATCAAAAGCAGATCCCAATTTATTTGAATCACATATTTCAGCATCAATCTTAGTTAATCGTCCTTCACAAAGAGCGATCGTGATTGGTTCAAGTGGTTCTATGATTAAAGAAATCGGAATTAGAGCAAGAAGAAAAATTGAAGCAATGACCGGCGCTCCGGCGCATTTAAACCTTCACGTTAAGGTTTCACCAAAATGGTTTAAAAATAATTTTGTTCTTGAAGAGATTGGTCTTCCAAGAGCAAAAGATTCAAACCGTGTTTGGAGAAAGAAATAAGATATTTTTAATTAGAAGTAGGTGATTTATGACAATTAATAATGAAAATAAACGTTCCATGGTTGTTTCTTTGATTGGAAGACCAAATGTTGGAAAAAGTACCTTGTTTAATCGTTTGATGCGCAAAGGGCATAAAGCCATTACATATGATGAACCAGGTGTTACGCGCGATCGCCATTACGGGATTGCAAATTTTGATATCTTGGGTGATGAATTAGCTCGCGATGCCATCTTAGTTGATACCGGAGGATTTTATCCTACACGTATAGATGAAAAAGCAGCGAAGAAAAAAGATCAAGTAGCAAATAAGTTTTTTAACATCATGACCGAACAAGCAAAAATTGCGATTGATGAATCGGATTTAATTTTGTTCGTAGTTGACGTACGTGAAGGTGTACTTCCTTTTGATCATTCAATTGCAGATTATATTCGTTCTAAAGGAAAGAATTTTTGGTTAATCGTCAATAAGTTTGATTCTGAAAAACAAGATGGTGACGAGTTAGAGTTTTATGCACTTGGTATTGATGAGCATCAATTGTTAACGGTTTCGGCCGAGCATGCTGTTGGTCTAAATGAATTAAGAAAAAGAATTCATGAAGAATTATTAGTGTTTGAAAAGCTTTCAATTTCTTCTAGTCCCAATTTATCTCGCGGAGTAACTCCTCGTGAGAACGTAGTAGCGAAAGTTGCATTGATTGGTGCTCCGAATGCTGGGAAATCGACACTTCTTAATCAATTAGTTGGTTCTGAAAGAGCTCTCGTGAGTGATATTCCAGGAACAACCGTTGATCCGATAGAAGGATTTTTTGATCTTTTCTTTGGCGAATTAGCTGAAAAATTAGATTATGCAAAAATTAATAATGAAATTGCAAAAACTGATGGACTTTTATTAAAACAATATGAAGAATTCCGCCGCAATAACACAGACGTCTTTGAAGAAATGATGAAAAATTATCTTCTTGAAGAAGAAGCGGCCGGTGAAAAAAATCTTGATGACTACGATGAGTATGAAGGGTTAGATGCAATCGGTGAAAGTGATGAATTTTTACTGACCGATGATGATATGAACGAAAGTGGGCATGTTTCTCTTGATAATCCCGAATACGAAGAAATCCAAGTCGTTGGTGGTAAATCATTGCAAAAAGACTTAGATGAAGAATGGGAAGAAGAAATGATGGAAGCCGTCTTCTTTGATGAAAATGAAGAAGATGAAGAGCTGGAAGAAATTCCCAATTCAATTGATTACGACGAAGATGCGGAATTTCAAGATGCATTAATGCAAGCAGAGTCACTTGATGAAACAGAAGTTAAAGAGCCTTATCAAGGTTCATACTGGCGATCAGTGCATTTGATTGATACCGCAGGTATTCGCCGTCAAAAATCAGTAGAAGGCTTTATTGAAGAGCAGTCAGTCTATCGTTCGTTAAGATGTATTACGGAGTCTGATATTGTTATTTATATGATTGATGCTACCGTAGGTATTTCTCATCAAGATCGTCGATTATTAGATATTGCCCTTGAAAAAGGAAAATCAGTGATCGTTGGATTAAATAAGATCGATCTTTTAAAAGAAAAATTAGTAGATGAAAAAGCGAAAAAAGCTTGGCTTCAAGATCTACGTGATTCAATTCCTTGGCTATATTATTGTGATTTAATTCCACTCTCTGCCAAGCATGGAAAATATCTATCACGTTTAAAAGATTCCTTGAAAAAAACGATTATGATTAGAAAAACCAGTATACCAACTGGTCAATTAAACCGTGCTCTTTTAGAAATTATTGAAAGTCATCCGATTGTCCTTAAACAATCAGGTGGGAAAAGACTAAAAGTTAAATATGCTTCGATGGTG
>JAKLJM010000102.1:7534-13190 GCA_023151145.1 Bacteriovoracaceae bacterium
ATAGATCAAGAGGGATTCCTGAGAACTATAAAAGCTATTTAAAAAATGGATTAAGAAAAGAATTTGGTTTGGCCAATACGCCCATTCACTTAGTTTTTAGAACCGGTGAAGATTTAACGAAACGTTTACAAAAACGGATGAAACAAATTTAAGTTTTATTTCTAAAAGGTTCCAGGAACCCTAGACGCTAGGGTTCCTGGAACCTTTTTTTATTACCAGCTCCAAACATAATACAGCATCGTCGAGTAGGCATTTCCGCTTAAATCTTCATACCCAAAAGTTCCTCCGTTGGCAGTATCTGGGGCGTATTTTAAAGTCATTTTGTCGTGGAAATTTACGGTGTGAAAGAGAAATTCTACGCCCACATAAGATTCTTTGATTTCGATCGGAAACTCTAACCCAAAACCCATCGATGCTCCAAGTCCACCACCTGTATCGTTGGGTACTTCTTCCATATCTAAATACTTGTTGGTGGCATACCAATATTCAAGTCTTGCTACTAAATAGGGATTTGAATAAGTAATCGCTGTTCCAAGATTTGCAGTGTCTATATAGTAACGATAACCTAAAAAAACTCGAAGCATTGAGACATCAATACTTCCAGGAGTTGGATCGGGAAATCCTACCACTTTTTCTGGTAAAAACATGCTATGTTTTGAATAAGCAAATCCTAAATTTAAGGCCGTTTGAAAATCTTTAAAAAAGGTGAATCCTAAACCAATTGTCGGTGGGCTATTTTCATAAGCGATACCGCGATTACCGTCAAAAGTTGTGAGCCCTATGCCCACTGCGAATGAAACAAATCTTCCATATCGATAAAATCTTTCATCTTCAGTGACTTTGGCATCTTCAACGTCTTCAGAAAAATCAGTAAAGATATCTCCACCAATATTTAAGTCGTCGTCTTCAGCTGAAAAAATATCGCTGGCCCCACCAACCGTTTGCGCCAGCGTAGGTTGAGGGGAAAAAATGGCGAACATTAAGAGAAGTAGCAATAGTTTTTTCATAAGTTGTTAACTGGCCTTTATAAATAAAAATGAATACCAGAGACGATAAATGAATTACCCATTGTTTCGAAGGTAAAGTTTTTCTTTTTATGTCCAGAAACTCCAAATTCAAAAGAGAAGCCCAATGAATTTAGTCCAGTAAAGTGAAATTCTGAGCCAAAGCCAAAGTCAATTTGAAAGCCTGAATAATTGGTGCCATTTTCTTTTTGTGACAAAAGTGCGCCAGTGCCTGTGAAATAAAAATTCATTTGTGGTTCGTCAAAAATATTGCGATAGATCTTGATACCTGCTCCGTAGCCACCATTTTGTTCGTTCGTAGATACTCCAACTAGTCCACCGATGGATGTAGAACGGCTTTTTTGCATTTTAAAAGATATCTGAGGAAATTCTGTTTTAAGTTGGTTCGTCATTCCCACCCCCAATCGACCAGTTCTTTCATAGGCAAAAGCTGAATGGGCAAAGAGACCAGAGAGGAAGATTGCCAGTAAAAGATAACGCTTAGAGTTGGTTTTTTTGAAGTTCATAATATTCATCCTTGAATATAGTGCGAAAATAATTCATTAACTAAATGATAAATGCACTCTTGATTTTTGACAACTTACTAGGGGCTTTTTAGAATGTTTCTACACAAAAATAAACAAGGATGAATTATGGCCACCACGACACCTTCGAGCTCAACTGAAGCACAAAACCGCAGCATCGGCGATATTGCTGGAGGAAATGATGTTTTTGAAACGATTGCTAAGAATAAAGTAGGAATTGGACTAGGAATTGCTTTAATTGTCATTGCTGTTTTAGGTTGGGGGTATTACCAAACTCATTCACACGCACAAACAGAATTGAACGCACAAAAGGTTTATACTTTTTCAGCTGGTCCACTAAAAGAATTTTCTGAAAATAAATTAGATGCTGATAAAACAGTGGAAAGTTTTATCAAGCTTTCAAACGAAGCTTCTGGATTCCAAGGATTAAATCCTGTAGGGATTCAGTTAGCAGATTCATTATTGCTTCAAGGTAAAAATGAACAAGCACTAAAAGTCTTAGAAGTTCTTTCTCCCTTAGCTAAAAATGAATACGCTCGTTATTTATTGCTTTCAAGAAAAGCTGTTGTTCAGGAAGACTTAGGGAAATTAGATGAAGCATTAAAATCACTTGAAGAACTAGCTGCAACAAACCTTAAAATTTTCGAAGGCAAAATTTATCTAGATATGGGAAGACTACAACTTAAAAAAGGCGATAAAGAAAAAGCTAAGAAAAGTTTTGAGTATGTTGTAAATACTGCGAAAGATGAAGTTGAATTCGTTAAGCTTGCCAATCTTTATTTGGGACAAATGTAATGACAAAAATTTTTAGTTTTCTTTTAGTTACTCTTTTAGTTTCTTCATGTGGAAGTTTGAAAAATTTTTCAAATCTTTTTGATAAAGAAAGTAAGACTCCAGAATTTAGAACAATGTGGAGTAAAAACTTAGATCCAGTGTATGACACGGGAAATTTACCCATTTCACTTCAGTCACCATTAATCTCAGACGGTCTAGTGATGGTGGGTGATAATAATGGGTATTTTAGATGTTTTGAATTGGAAACCGGTCGCGAAATTTGGTCACAATTTGAAGATACCACTTATCACTCAAAGCCCGTAGCCTATAAAGATCAAGTGATCTATGGCTCTGTGGCCGGAAGAGTTTATTCTAGAAACGCCATTACTGGAGACTTAAAATATAGTGTTGATTTAGGAGCAAGTGTTGAAACTGAAGGTGTTATTGAGTCTGGAAAAATCTTTTTTCAACTGAGAAACCATCAAGTTTTTGCTTTAGACGTGGAAACCGGAAAAATTTTGTGGGCCTATAAAAGATCCGTTCCGTATTTAACCACACTCCAAAGAGCAGCAAAGCCCGTAGTTCATAAAAATAAACTTTATGTGGGATTTGCAGATGGAAGTTTAACTGCTTTAAATTTAGAAGAGGGGTTATTGCTCTTTGAATCTAAACTCTCAACAGGGATTAAATTTATTGATTTAGATAATCCAATAAGTGTTATCGACGATAAAATTTATGTCGGAATTATGGGAGGACCTCTCCATATTTTAAATGCGGATAATGGCAGTGTGATTAAAAGAAGTGACATTGTTGCTAGTCGAGCTCCTTTTTTAGAAGGGGAAGAGTTAATTGTTCCCCTGAATAATGGTTCTTTGGCCAGAACGGATAAGAACTTGAATATTATTAATGAGAAAGCCTTAGTAAAAGGTGCCGTTTCAGGTGTTCTTTCTACGGGAACTTCTTTTCTTGTTTCTAGTACGGAAGGAGATATTGCTGAAGTTAACAAACTAACTTTTCAAATTATCCGCAAAAAACATTTAGGACATACTTATTCTGCTGTTTTTGGTGACATTGAAGCTAAACAGGGTTTCATGGCCGTGTTTTCTTCTAGAAACCGCCTGTATCTTTTTAAATAATTCTTTTTTTCTTTGAATAAATTCACCTAACCTGTGTATGATTTTAATGTTCATGCACAGGGAGGTATTCATGAATCGTCTCGACTCTGTTTCAATGGGTAAAATTGTTGTCATTCGTGAGAAGCTTTTAGATGCTCAAAGAAAGGGCGATAAAATATATCGTTTCGAATCAGGTGATCCTAGTTTTGATGTCCACCCTAATATTAAAGCGGCCATGGAAAAGGCGCTTCGAGAAAATAAAACTCATTATATTCCTAACAACGGTATTCCTGAATTAAGAGAAGCCTTGGCCCATAAGTTACGTTCAAAAAATGGTTTGGCGAAAATTGAAGCCAAACATGTCTCAGTAACAAACGGAGCAATGCACGCCCTTTACGTTGTTTATCAATGTATTATTGAAGAGGGAGATGAGGTTATTGTTCCTGATCCAATGTGGACAGAAGCAGTAGAGGACGCCAGACTGGCAGGCGCTTCAATTGTACCGATTGAACTTAAGCCAGAAAATAACTATGTTTACGCGGCCGATGAGATTGGCAAAAAAGTAACACCAAAGACAAAAGTCATTTTCTTAAATACTCCACATAATCCAACTGGAGCCATTATACCGAAATCAGAATTAGAAAAGATTTTTGCTATCGCCAAGAAGCATGATTTATGGATTGTTGCAGATGAAGCTTATGAAGATGTTCTATTTGATGGAGGAACTCATACATCCATCGGTTCAATTGACCCAAGTTATGAAAAACTAATTTCGGTTTATTCTTATTCTAAATCTTATGCCATGAGTGGACTTCGTGTGGGCTATTTTGCCACTCTTCATCCATTATTTAATGATCGTGCTTCTAAACTTCTTCGTTGTACTGTGAACGGGATAAATTCAGTAGCACAGTGGGGAGCATTGGCGGCTTTGAAAGAAGTTGATCAATCTTGGTTTGAAGAAATGAACGCGGAGTATTTAAAACGCCGTGATTTATTTTTAAAAATTTTAAGTGAACAAAAAGTTTTAACCCCATTTGCACCAAAAGGTGCCTTCTATTTATGGTGTCGTCATAATACAGATTCCAATGCAACGGCTCTTTCTGAAAAATTAGCTGACCTCGGAATCGGAAATGCACCGGGAGATTGTTTTGGCTCAAGCGGGGAGAGTTTACGCTCAATTCGTTTTGCTTTTAGTTGCTCGACGAAAATGATTGAAGAGGGAAGTGAGCCTTTGATTAAGGCTTTGAACTCTTAGATTTTTTTTCCTGGCAAAAATTGGCTTTGGGATCTTTTTGGCAGAGATATTCTTTGAAAAGTGCATTTTCTTCTTTTAATTTTTTATTCTCTACTTCAAGGCTTGCGATCTTACGATCTTGAGCCTTGTCGTTTTTTATCAATGGGACAAGATAGTCACTATAGATTTCTTTAATTGAATTTATAATTGGACCAACTAGGTTTTGGTAAGCGACAGAGAGCATTCCTAAATTATCTTTTTTAATAGCTTCAGGAAATACTTTTTCAACTTCTTGAGCAATTAATCCCATCTGTTTATCAGTGCCGTTTTTACTGTCTTTCCAGAAATAGGTCACCCCATTAAGCGTTAGTAGTTTATCAAGTGAATCTGGTATGATTTCTATTTCTGTTTTTAATCTTCTATCAGATGATTGGGTAAGTGTTCCACCAATATTTAAATTCCCAGTGGTATCGACATTCAAGCGACATACACCTCCAGTTTCAAGGCACATTCTGTTGGCACCAAGAGGTGAGCCAGTTGCTCCTGCTAAAAAATTCCATTTGTTTCCACCGGCAGCGGTATTTTCAAATCCTAAAGATGTATAAGCATTTGGGCTATTACTTGAAACCAATAAATGACTACTCACAGATTGTGTACCAAAAGACACTTGGCCTGATCCCTTAAAGGTCATGATAGGAGTGGTGCCAGCGTATCTAAAATCTAAGTAAGCATGATCAGTCATATCACGCTGAAAGATATCAAAAGTTGCACCAGTGTGAGTATGTGTTCCAATTGAAAGTCTTCTGCTTTCAATCGGAGCACCAGGGGATCCGGTCATATTACTTTGACCAATTTGAAGTTGCCCAACTGGAGATGTTGTCCCAATCCCAATTTTTCCACTTGTGCGATCAATGGCCAAATATCCAGACTCTGTTCCATTTTCTAATGCCGATAGTTTTAAGGCATTTGCTCCCGAACGATCTT
>JAKLJM010000493.1:0-824 GCA_023151145.1 Bacteriovoracaceae bacterium
TTTATAATCGCTGGACAGATTTTTATTTTTCACAACCAAATTCAGCACACTTAAAAGAACTTTATTCTAGTAAAAAGGTTTGTTTCTCTCCAAATCCGTATGAATATTTTTTGCAAGCTGACAAACAAAGGCTTATCGATATTCACTCAACAGAACTCTGGGAAAAAGTTTCGTTTCCCTTAGATAAAAAACTTTTTCTTCAGAAACACATCCCTTTTTCTCAAATTATCGATTCAAATAATAAATCAAACCTTTGGGAGCAAAGGAAAAAACTTTTTTTCAAGCCATTAAATTCTTTTGGATCTAAACAAACATATAAAGGAGCATCTATATCAAGGAAAACTTTCGAAGAATTTAATATGAATGAATTTTTAGCTCAGGAATATATTTCTGCACCAGAAATAGATCATGAAACGCCCGAAGGTAAAGACAAGTTTAAATATGATTTAAGATGCTATGCCTACAAAGACCAATTACAACTTGTTGTAGCAAGAGTCTACAAAGGGCAAGTGACAAATTTGAAAACTAAGTACGGTGGTTTTGCAGCTATTAAATGGCAAAACTAATATTTGTTGAGTAAAATATTTTATGAAAAAAACTTTATTATCTCTTAAAAATTCTCAATGGCTAGATGTAGTTGATCCTAATCGCAATGAACTATCAGAAATTGCTGAAAAATTCGAATTAAATTTAAAAACTTTAGAGACGTGCCTTGATCCAGAACATCTGCCAAAATTTGAAATTCACGATTCTTTTACATTTTTAATTATTAGAATTTATGATCCACATAAAAAATCAACTGCCGACACAATCCAAGATCTAAC
>JAKLJM010000493.1:893-1860 GCA_023151145.1 Bacteriovoracaceae bacterium
TCTAACTACTAAATTAGCACTGTTAATTACTAAAAATTTGATTTTGACAGTTCATCGACTAGATCAAGATTTTATTAAAACCTTTAGAGCTAAAGTTGAAAAAAATGGCGACAACTTAATGGCAAAAGATTTAATCAAAGAGATTATCACACAATCAATCATGAGTTACGATGCCCCATTAACCGATTTAGAAAGCAAAGTTGAAGCGTTTGAACAAAATGTGCTGCGAATAAAAACACTAAATAAAATTCTGAAAGATGGATTTATACTTAAGCGTCGGGCCTCTGTTTTTAAAAAAATTCTTAAACTTTCAATTGATATAATTAATAAACTCGTTAGTAAAACTGATTTAAATACCAATGATTTTCAAGACCTTAGAGACTCTATGGACACCTTGTTATTTTACAGTGAAGATGTCTTAGAAAATGTTAACAATCTCATCCACCTTCATATTGCACTCACTTCTCAAAAAATTAATGATGCATCATTTAAAACCAACGAAGTAATGAGAACATTAACCGTGTTTTCAATTTTTTTCTTACCTTTAAACTTTATTGCTGGAGTTTACGGAATGAACTTTGAAAATATTCCCGAATTAAAACATCCCTTCGGTTATTACTATACAATTTTTGCTATGGTAATCATTTCTGCTATCGTCTTATGGTGGATCAAAAGAAAAGGCCTTTTAGGCAACGAAGACACCTAGGCATCAATCTGGTTTCACTTATGAATACTGCTGTTTTATTAATATAATTGCTTGTAAGGTGTTAAACTAGTTCAAGGTCCAATATTTTTCCAATAACTGTCTCGTCATAGAAACAACATTTATTCAAGCTAGGCAAATAAACTGCCGAAGACGTTTCAACATGGGATTTAAGCAAATATCCGCAAAGAATGCTGAGAATAAGAATCTTAACAAATCATCTTCTCTTTATGAGAAGTTTGATACTATTGATGGTACTCATCC
>JAKLJM010000103.1 GCA_023151145.1 Bacteriovoracaceae bacterium
GAAGAAAAAGGCAAAGTTTTTTTAACCAACCCAGTGAAATCTAAAATACATCATATTAAATTAAAGGATCACGATATAGCGCCAACGCCCATGCTTAGTCGTGAAGACTTTAAAGAATTAGAAGAAAAAATCTATCGAACAAAAGAGCGACTCATTCTCTACTTACTCTACTATGGTGGATTGAGATTAAGTGAATTAGCTCAATTGAAATTTAAAGACTTCAGTATTGAAGCCAAAAGTATTCGTCTTCATCGTAAGGGCGGTGATATTCATCAATTAAAAATTGAAAATGCCGAGAAAGTTTTTTCTCAATTCGAGTTTTATTTTAAAACCAAAATTGAAATTCATATGCAAAGAAATTCTGAAACAAACTCTCATATTAATGAAGAATTTCTTTTCACTAATAATCAAGGATCTAGGCTATCTGAGAGAGCATTATTTAATTTAATAAAAAAAATGATCGCTAAATCAGGACTTTCCCCTGAAATTTCCCCCCATAGTTTTAGAAAAGCATGTGCAACAGAATTGTATCTTAAAACTAAAGACCTTTTATTGGTGAGAGATTACTTAAATCATAGTGATGCTAAGGTGACCCAAACTTACATCGACAAACTTACAATACATCGCTATGCTGATCAAAAAACCATACAATTATTGAACTAGTGCGAAAAAATATGTTAAAAAAAATAAGAATCCAAATTGCCTTTATTTATGTAGCCCTAATTTCATTTCTTTATTTGTTCGTCGCAATTTTTAGACCTTTTTATCACAACCACGTTTATTACGTAGGAAAACTCATTGGTCTTGGCCGCTATATTATTGGTGTTCGTTTTAAATTATTTAATAAAGAACTTCTCGATCAACACCCTCCTTGTGTCATCATTTCGAATCATCAACATAATATCGATGTTTTTTTTGGCGGTCTTATCTCTCCAAAAAGAACGGTGACTATTGGAAAAAGAGCGATTTTTTGGATCCCGTTTTTTGGATTAATGTATTATTTAACGGGAAATATTCTCATTAATAGAAAAAATAAAAAAAGTGCCTTTGGCACTATGGATGAAGCAGCAAAAGAAATCAAGCGTCGTCAATTATCTGTATGGATTATGGCCGAAGGAACAAGATCCCAAGGTAGAGGATTACTACCTTTTAAAAAGGGAGCTTTTATCACGGCCATAAAAGCAGAAGTTCCCATTTATTTGGTAGCCATTTCTGAGTACCATAAGACGCTAAACTTCAATAAGATCGTCTCTGGAAATGTCTATGCCAATGTAATTGGTCCCATTTCTACCGCAGGTTTAACTTTAAATGACGTAGAAAGTTTACGTGCAAAAACTGAAAACATGATGCGCGAAGAAGTAAGTAAAATGAACGAACTTGCTCTTAAAAATTCAAGTAAGTCATAATTACATGAGCGGTAGAAGAACAACTCATGCACTTCGTTGTCCTAAATGCAAGATTCATAAGAGTCATTGTTTCTGTGATAAATTAGAAAAACTTCCCACAAAGACTATTATCACTTTTCTCATGCATCATCGAGAAGAGCATCTTACTTCAAACACTGTTAATCTTGGTCTCATGACTTTAGAAAACGTCGAAATCTTTTTACGAGGTTTACCAGAAGATCCTTTTAAGTTAGAAAAACTTGAAGTTGATACAACAAAGACGACACCTTTATTTCTTTTTCCGGCAGAAGATGCCATTGATTTAACAGAGGAAAATTTAAAACTGTTAAACCCTAACAATCTTCCCATTCGTTTAATCGTTCCCGATGGAACCTGGTCACAAGCTAAAAAAGTTTATCGTCGCGATTTCATCACGAATAATACTACGGGCCTAAAAATTCCTGCCGTAAAACTTGCAGTTGCCGTGAGTGGAAATTATCAATTAAGAAAAAGTCCAAGAGAAGATGGTCTTTCAACTTTTGAAGCTGTTGCCCATGCTTTAGCAGTGACAGAAAACAATCCATTGCTCACTGAAGATCTGTTGAAAATGTTCAAAGTCATGGTTGATCGAATGATTAAAACTCGAAGAAATTTTCACGGTAAATTAGAAGAATAAAAAAAGGCTCCCAAAGGAGCCTCAATTATTTAAAAAATTTACAATCAGAACGATAAGAAAAATTATCAATCGATAAGACCGCAGACGCTAGTGGCGCATCTTTAAAAATCAAACTGATGTTTCTTATATATGGTGTAGCAACACTTAAAGTTAGCACATGGAAACCGTTTGGTTGAGAATCCGTTGGATCGAATCTTTCGAAAATTCCTGTGGCATCCATATCGTTAAATTGCAAAACAGAACGAATTTCATTTCCCTTAATTAATTGCAGAGAAATATTTCCAGTGGCTGTTCCATCTTGGGCCACACCAACATAACCAATTGCTTGAAAACGATGAACTGATTCATCTTTTGGAAGAGTGCAGCTAATTGAAAAGAAATGAACGGCATCAATTGTTTCATTGGCACCATAATCTTTAACTTCATCGCTTGCAAACGCTGTCATTTGGAAAACTAAACTGGCAAGTAAGAATAACTTTTTCATTTGATCTCCCTTATACAAATAAAAACCATCTGTCTTAGAACATATTAAGGTATCGTGTTGGCCTTAAAAGGTTCTTCTACTGGAGTCACGCCGTTGTCCGGAACATCACTAAAAGTAGAATCCTTGGTAATGGCCCTAATATCTGGTCCACCGCGCTTATAAGTGAACTTTCTTCTGCGTGAATTTTTGCGTCGTGATTTAGATTTACGAGATTTTCTTTTCCGTTTTCCTGCTTTGGTATTTTTTGGCGCTTTCTTTTTCGCTGGTTTTTTAGTTTGAGCGAAACTCTTTCCAATACCTGGTAAGAAAAACAATACCGACCATAGTAGGCCTTTAAAAATCATCCAACGTAAAAAATCTTTACGACTCACGTAACCTCACTCAAAAAAGTGCTTCATTCTCACTAGATATTGAGAATGTGTAAACAGAAAAAACTCAAAAAAATAATAACTTAAGAGGAAAATTAGGTTCGACGCATCGTTAAAGTTATCGAACGAGAGAGCAATCTTTGGAAATAACTAAGCTCTCAGGAATCTTCTAACTAACTGCGACAGTCGACTTGCGTTAATTTTGCCATATGTTCCATAATAAAAAATGAGTCCGGATAACAGAAACCAAAAGAAGAAACGTGCAGCAGAAGAGGCGTACATGAGACCATGATAACCAATTCCAGTTTCAAATAAACGAGCGCCAAACAAAGCACCAAATAGGCCCATCAATGAGCCTAAGGCCATATGTAGACCTAGAAGTTTGCGAGAATTTTTTCCCAAAAAATTTTGCACAAATAAAACAGAGAACAACTCAAAACCACCCCAAAACATTCCTGCAAAAATTTCCATAAAAAGCAGAAAACTTAAACTCTTTGAAAGCGTCCAAATGATAGGAATAACCGCCAAGTAAAACATCGCCAAACGAAAAGATTGAAACACAAATTTTTCATCTGAAATTCGCGACCAATGTTTAAAAAAGAGTGCTCGGCCGAGGGAAGGAATAGAATATAAAATCACAAACCAAAACATATCAAGTTTTAGGTCTTTAATCATATAATCAACAAAAAAGGGGCCAGCTAATTGAACACCAAACTTAAAACCTGCAGTCGCCAATAAAAAAACAATTATGGTTTTTTTCAAATGAGATTTAACAACATCTAGATCTGAAAATTGAAATAGTGAACGTGAAATATCAGTTGTTTTTTTCATCAACCACGAAGAATCATTATGATGAGATTCACGAAGTTTAACGTAACGGCTTCGTTGAATTTTAATTTGTAAAAATCCCGAAATCACGCGAGCAAAAAAGCCAATTAAAAAAATATTTTTTAAACTCAAACCAAAAAAGCGATTTAAAAGCGCCAATCCCACAAAGAAAATAAGAATGAGCCACCAAGTATAAGAGCTACGTCTAGCGATAAATCGACGAAAATTTCTTTTAGGTACTAAGTTCTGGGCCCAATCAATCCATAGAGGCGATGAACTCATACCACCTAGATAAAAAAGCACAACCGAAATGAGTAACCATAAAAATGGCAGGGCAAATAAAGAATGTAATAAGATCCCAAAAACACCAAAGACCTGAATGAACATCGTGATAATCACAAAAGGACCAAGACCTTTTTCTTTCACTAAGGCAGGAAGAATATATTGACCTACGGCTCCCACAAAAAGTGGAAGCGTTGCAATCAAACCTAGTTCAGTTGCACTGACACCTGTTTGAACAGCATAATAAAAAATAAAATTCTCTATGGCCGCCACCATTAAAGCGTAAAACCCACCTTCAATATGGCTTAGATTTAAAGTTTTTCGAAAATCAGTTTTTAAAGACACAATCACCCGGCTTTTAATGCTTTATCCAGTTTAATCTGTCCCCAAAAAGATGTATAATTAATTTCAAGATGATTATAGCTTTTTACAAACCATTTAATATTCTTAGTCAGTTCACCGGAGAAAAACCGGAAGAAACACTTAGTGTGTTTGGGTTACCAAAAAATGTTTATGCTTGCGGCAGACTTGATAAAGATTCTGAAGGACTTTTAATTCTCTCAGATGAAGCGCAGGTTCAACACCGTTTAACTGATCCAAAATTTGAAAAAGAAAAAACCTATTGGGTTCAAGTTGAAGGTGTGCCCACAAAAGAAAAAATTCAATTAATGGAAAAGGGTCTCTTGATTCAGGATTACAAAACTAAACCTTGTAAGGTGCGAGTTCTGAATGAGCATGAGTATCAGGACATACCACCCCGTGATCCCCCAATCAGAACTCGTCTCACAATTCCTACGACTTGGATTGAAGTGATTTTAACCGAAGGAAAAAATCGCCAAGTCAGACGCATGACTGCTCAGATCGGTTATCCAACATTAAGACTCATTCGCCAAAAAGCCGGAAAATACCCACTGGCTAATTTAAAGCCTGGGGAATGGGTTGAGATTCAATTAAAAGATTTAATTTAAATTTTTTATTTTTTGCGATCTTTATATTCTTTATTTTTTGAAAGAACTCCGGCACCAAGACCATATTTTTCAATGAGATTTAATTCACTTATAAGCTCATCTGGAGACTTCTCGCCTTTAACTAATGAAATTAATCCTGCCACCTTTTTATAAAGCTCATCACCTTTTTCATACATCGCCTCAAAACGCACAATCCCTAATCCCTGCTCTTTCCAAGTAGAAAGATATGTGGCGGCACTTTGAGAAGTGGCATTAAACATAGTGTTTCGACACTCTTGATCAGCGCGGATATGGTGATGGTGGCCAAATTGATCGACTAATTCTACGCGATGTTCTTCACAGGGTTTTCCACAATCTTTATAGCTAGAACCCTTAGAAAGAAAGGCGGCAAATACACAATGCTCCATATGAAAAGAAGGCATATACTGATGAAATGTGACTTCAGTTTTACTGGCATCGATTGTTTTTAATAAATCAGTGATTCTTTGCGCTGTTAAATCATAACTTAAAGTAAGTGAATCAAAGCCTGCCTTGAATAAAAAATCGGCCGTCATATGATTGGTGATATTTAAACTAAAATCTCCAAAAAGTTTCCCTTTAAACTGTAAAGTCTCTTTTAAGAAATGATAGGCACCTAAGTTACGCACTAAAATAGCATCGGGATTAAGGCGATTTAAAACTTTTAAATGATGATACTCTTTAGGTTTTAAAATTCTTGTAGTGGCCACACATGTTTTAAAACCTGCGTCTTTTAAAATAGCTAAACAATGAGAGTAATCTTGGCCATATTCAAAATCTAAAATCACAAAATTTAAATCCAGAGGATTTAACCCATGTTCTTTTGAAAATAAAACTAAATCTTCTACTTGAGATTTATCGCGTAATAAAACATTTAATAATACGTTCTCAGAACTTTTAGCTTTAAAATGGGTGGTTTCTTCTAAAAACTTATTGGCCACTATTGGTGTTTCTTCACTAAAAGAAACATTAAATCCATCAATGGTTTTATGGGCACGAACTCTGGTTAATTCATCAGATAAAAGCCTGCGTAAATTTTTAATTTCCTTTTGATGAATCCAAAAGGGTTTTGAAGTCAGATTTTGAATTTCTAGATTTTCATCATTAAGCGAAAAAGCAGTGGCCGAAAGGGCCTTAAGCTCTTCTTTATAAACTTTAAAATTCTCTTCAAAACTAGCGAATTGTTTATCTGAAAAACTAAGAGGACTTTCCGTTTTAAAACTAACCTGATTTACTCCATCAAAAAAACTGACCTCTAAAGGCATTAAATCTTGCACCACAATTTTAGCTGATATAGGAATTCTTTTTTTGGCATTTTTATCAGTTAAATTTTGAGTAAGTTCGCGATCTAATTCTGGGTCATTAGTTTTAAAAACTCGCGCGTCTTTTATGTCGGGACTAAGTTTAAAGTCACTTGAGAATTCTACTTCATAAAGTGTTAGATCAGCGCGGACAATTTTTTTCGCTCCGTAAACTCTCCCACCCAATTCTTGGCGTTTTTGATTTTTAAGAAAATGAAATAAAAGGCCATCGCCTTTTTTAATTTCATCCCCAGGATTAACTAAAATTGTTAGCGATTTTTTTTGTATCTCTCTCACCTTCCCAATCTCTAATCCACGATGTTCGTTATAAGTTCCTTCGACGAGTTCTTGATGATTCACTCCATGAAGCCAGCCAGAAAAAAATCCACGGGAATAAGTAGAAGATAAAAGTCTTTTTCCGGCATTTAGGTCAATGCGTTTGTTTTCTAATAAAGGTTTATAGACCCTACCAGCAGCTGCTACATATTCTGGGCCTTTAAGGCGACCTTCGACTTTAAAACTTTTTACTCCCTTGGAAAGCAGGGAAGGAATCTCGGCAATTCCACATAGGTCTTTTGGAGAGACTAGATAGTCGCGATCGACAAGTTGCTGTTTTTTACCATCCACAATCAGATCATAACTTAAGCGACAACTCTGAGCACATTGTCCACGGTTGGCCGAACGTCCACCAAGAGATTCCGAGGTAAAACATTGACCCGAATAGGCCACACATAAAGCACCGTGAACAAAAACCTCTAATTCTTTATCCGTTTCTTTGGCGATAATCCCAATTTCATCTAATGAGTTTTCTCGCCCTAAAACAAAACGTTTAAAATCTAATTGAGATAAAAAATGAATGGCATCATGATTGGTTACCGTCATTTGAGTTGAGGCATGAATCACTTGTTCAGGGGCGATTTTTTTTACTAAACGAGCAAGACCTATATCTTGAATAATCAGCGCATCAGGTTTTAATGGCAGAACTTTTAAAATGGTTTCTATGACATCTTTAAACTCATCTTCAAAGATCACAATATTAAAGGCCAAATTCACCTTCACCCCGTAAAGATGACAGGTCTCAATCATCTCCTTTAACTCATCGATCTCGTGATCTTTTGATCTTCCACGAGCATTATAACCTGGCATTCCGACGTAAAT
>JAKLJM010000104.1:0-1023 GCA_023151145.1 Bacteriovoracaceae bacterium
ATTTACGGAAATAAAGACATGACCTTTAGGAAGCCAGTGATTAATTTTATTTTGAACGACAGGAAAATAACTTTTATCACCCATCATCCAGGCACCACCATGAACCATAATGATGGCAGGGGATTTTGGTAAACGATCTTTTTTTGCTGGAAAATAAATATCAATGGCCTGTTCTTTATTGCCAGGATCTTTTGGATCATATGAAATATTTTTTAATACTTCAGCTCCGTCAGGAAGTGTAATGGGCTTTCTTTGCATGTCTAGGCTAAAGCCTTGTCCAATAATGCTTGTTTCATCATTTGATTCTTTAGATTTTTTTTTAAAGAGTCGAGCTTCTAAGCTTAGATTCACGGTCAATGTGATAAAGAGAAAGACTAATATTTTCATAAAACAAAAATCCTTTTTGTTCATTGGAGTTAGTAGTATAGCGTATTTTAGGTCTTTGTGAAGGGGTAATAACCCGATTTTTAAGGACTTTTTATTGTTTGATCACTTTTTAGACAACCTGTTTATTTTATCCCTTTTTTACTCGAATTGCCCTTTGAACCCTCGGTTTTCGTTATGCTTGCGGTAATACTTCAATGAGGGATTTATGCTTAAAAAAGCACAAAAGATCGCGATGAACTTTTTTCTATGCTTTGTTATTTTGCTTCCAGCAATTTCAGGGCCGATTTTGGCCAGTGATGAAATCAGCGCTCTTGATGAACAATCGATTGAGGTTTCAAATGTTGAGCAAAGTGATGAGAATGAGTTCGCTGACGAGTCATCGGAAAAAACACTAGAAAGTAATTCCGAAATAATTTCAGAAGAAGCGACTGAAGAAGCTATAGAAGAAGCGCCTACTCAGTCTTCTTTAGAGACATTAGTTGAAAAAAACGATGAAAACATTGATGCTTGTCACGCATTGGTCCTTTCACATGTTGAAATCGTGAAAAAGAGCGAAGAGCACATTATGAATTTAGCGCGTAAAACTCCAGAAAAAGTGACCGCCAATGATGTCTTATTATTTCAAAAGAATTTATC
>JAKLJM010000104.1:1082-8463 GCA_023151145.1 Bacteriovoracaceae bacterium
ATCAATCAGCTGAGCTCAATTGTCGTCCACAGATCATGCCACTAGCACTGTCGGTTTTTGATTTTCAACACCTTGGTGAAACAGCACTTAGTTCGGCCCACTTAAGAAGAGTCGTAAAATCTTTTTCAAAAGCTAAAATGCCTTATCTTAAAAATTTAATTAGAAGATACAATAAAACCATCTCTCAAAAAAATATTGATGCTATTAAATTGGCAGTCAATGAAGACGCACTTTCTTTAAATGATGGACTTCAATCACTAGACTTAAGATCGAGTAAGAAAACCTTGTTTTATTTAAGTGATTCTTTGAATGGAGCTACTTCTAAAGGTGTTTCGACACTAGCAGCTATCTGGGGATTTATTTCTGATAACTTAAGATGGAGAGAAGGAAGAATTAAAGATAATAAAACCTTTGAATTGATGATGCGTGATCATTTAAAGCCACTAGACATTATGTTTGAAAAAAGAAAATTTGTCTTGTCGAATTTCACCATTCCAGGTCATTGGGGCCATGTGGCCTTATGGCTAGGCTCTAAAGAAGAATTACAGGCACTAGGAGTTTGGGATCAAGATTATTTTAAAATGTTTCGTCAAAAAATTGAGGAAGGTTTTGAAATTGTAGAGATAAGAAAAAAGGGAATGACTTTTACAACGCTCAAAGATTTTATGAATTTAGATGAAGTCGCGATTATGAGACTTAACGAACTTTCACTACCTACTGAAGAAATTTTCTCTAACTTAACGGATCAATCTGATAAACGTTATGATTTTCAATTTAATGCTCATACTTCGGATAAAATAACTTGTACAGAGTTAATCACTTATTCTTTTGGTGATATCGATTGGAGGCAAAGTAAAAATCTAGGGCTCATTAATATGCAGCCTGATGATATTGCAGAGTTATCTTTACGCGAAAATAAAAAAGCAGATTTGATTCTTTACCTTAAAGGTAACAGAAATAAACAAATTGAAGTATTAACTGAGGAAGATTGGCGTTCGTTGTTTGAATAAAAAAATAGGCCCATAAGGGCCATTTTTTATTTTATATAAGTAAACTCTAGAGTATCACCAATGGGACATGGGGCAGGGCCTAAGACAAAGGGTCCAGAGAAAAATTTTAAAATTTTCTCATTAATCATTTGATAAGCATTTTGATCACGGCTTCTCACATTAACAGGGCCACAGTTTGAAGCACCACGAATATTTGAATAAAAAATCATGCTTTCATTGTTTTTGTATTTACCAGTGGACCAATAATCACAGCCATTAATTCTGGAATGAGATTGATAGTTCCTTTCTTCAAAAGTAATTTCCACCAGGTCTCTTCCTGGGATATAGCGATCTAAAACAGGTGCTCCTGATAAGCAGCGACGATTTGCCATTGTCCATTTGCCTTGAATATTTGAAATCTCAGTGAACTCATTTTCTGAATTAAAAATAAGTTGATCATTGTCTTCAGTTAAAAGGGCTCCAATACCAGGTAAATAACTTTGGTGAGTTATGTTTGATTTTGCCGCATAAACGTTTAAGTTGAAGGTTAAGCAACTTAAAACGAGGAAACTAAGAATTTTAGTCATGATGATTCCTTGGTTAATTTCATCCAGTATTTCAAAGTTTCTTCAACTCAACAATTTAATGTTAGAAGTTATTATTATTTGAATAATTTGACCGATTGAAAAGGTCGGGGTTGAGAGGGGGGGGTTCTAGGTAGAATTTTCTAAGGTTAGAATCTACTGAAAAAAGTCAGATATTTGATAGTATTAGAGAGGTTTTGAAGTAATCGATAAAAGGATTTTACGGTGAATTCATTTTTTTCAAATTTTCATGTTTTAATTTTTCTTATTTCTGTTTTCGTTTTACCTGTTAAAAATTCTTTTGCACAAACTTTAGAAAGAATAGAAGATCGACTTATTTTAAAAGACACTAATTGTGATCGAATAAATAAAGCACAGCAAAGCTTAAAGCTTTGGACTGAGTCCATTCATAAATCTCGAACATGTCCTCCTTTAAATAAAGTTGATAAAGCTGGCAATACATGTTTTGTAGAGGTGACAAATTGTGTGCCAGATCATGTGAAAAATTATCAAGGAATTAAGCCTGAAAAAAATGGGCCTAATTGTTGGAATTTATCACTTGTGATGAAGGAGATATTGCCAGGACTTCGCTATTCAACTCCGGAAGAAATGGCTTTTTATATGCGTCCTCCGCTTTGTCGTTCATTGAAAAATAACGAAAAAAGAATGCCTGGGGATGTGGGTGCGATTCGTGGAATTCATGGTGGTCAAATTCAAGAAGAGATTCATGGATTTATCTATATTTCAGATGATCTGGTATATTCAAAAAATGGTTTTTCTGCCGAAGCTCCTTATGAAGTTCAGCCACTTGAAAAAATGCTCGATATTTATGAAGTTTCAAAAAATGAGGAGTGTCGAAAAAATGCTATTAATTTAAAATCAAAATGCACCAACGTTGCTTCTTATTTTCGTTGTGATTCGATGGAAAGTTATTTAAAAAAACAAACTAAACTAGCACCTGAGATCAAAGCCAGTCTTAAATCCCTCAATACTTATGAACAATGTCTTCAAAAGAGTAGTATCGATGGTGCCATTTTAAGTGATAATTCAATGGCAACGATTGTAGATACGACTAATGCTCTTCTGAAATTTGTAGAAAAAGAAGTTAAAAAGAATAGTAAAAAATCACGCACAATTGCCAGTGAAGATAGTAAAGAATTTCTCCTCGGCGCTATTCATCTAAGAATACGTGCGATAACAGAGCAGTTGTTTTTATATGAAAGTAAAGAAGCAGAGAAAGCCATGGAATTGTCGCAGATGTTTGAAGAAAACTATAACAAGTATTTAAAAGGTAAGTAGGTTTGAAATGTTTAATATAAAATCTTTGATTCTCATTTCAAGTGCTTTTCTGTTACTGAGCTGTACATCAAATGGCCATAAATTTCACCGTGTTGTTAAAACAGAATCTATTTCTGATTCGAGTCGTTTGCCAAGTTCAGAAAATGGTTCATTTGATTTAAGTTCAGTTCAACTCGTAAAAATGAAACCTGTTGAAGTGCTTGAATACTTAAAAAATGATTGTTGCGATAGTCGGCTTGTCGAGACGACTGAAATTAAAAACATTTGGACTGAAGAAGATTTAAGTGAACTTAAAAGTTATCTTGAAGATGAGACGGTTAGTTCTGCGGTGGTGAAATCAACCTCCAGTGTTCATTGCAAAGGAGAGCGCTTCATCTCAACTGTTAAACGAGAAGCTCAGCACTTGATCATGGCCTTTGAAAGAGGGATTTATCCTGTTTCTCAATGTTCAACTTATGATTTAAAGATCAAAAATACCACACAGAAAAAGTAGGTTAAAAAGAATTGGTCAGTTAGAAATCGTCATGCTCTAATTATTTATTCCTTTTGAATAATGGAGTCAAAAATGATGATAGTTTATCGATTTTTTATACTACTTAGCTTTTTTATTTTTTCATTCAGTTTATCTGCTGAAACACTTTTACATTACTCATTAATAAACCCTAAAGTCGAAACCTTAAATTTGGTAGCGGATCAATTCGAAATAGTTAAAAAGACTGATGACGGTTATGAAGTTTATGTATTAAAGGAAAAGAAAAATCAATTTGAGAGACTTACCAAGAAATTCACTTTATTGAGCAATGATGTTAATGCTCTCTTAAAAAATCCTCAGTTTAATAATCAGTATAAAAATTATGATCAAGTTTTAAATGCACTTACTGATTTGATCAAAAATTGGCCGCAATACTTTTCTGAAATTGAATATGGTAAAAGTTTAGCTGGGGCGAGTTTAAAGGCTTTTATTTTTAATCCAAATAATCTTGATCTTAAAATAGCTAAAAAAATGTTGATTACTGCCGCAACTCACGGAGATGAATTAGTGACAGTTGAGGTCTTACTAGAACATATGAAAAATATGATCGTGGGCTACGGTAACGACTCACGTTTAAAAAATGCTCTTAGTGACAAAGTGATTTATTTTATTCCAGTTGTAAGTCCTGATAGTTTTAATCGTAGACAACGTTATGTGGAAGGAAAAGATCCAAATAGGGCCTATCCGTGGCCTTCTAATGAAAACTCACGACAAAGAGTTGGTGTTATTGATCAGTTAATGACTTTTTTTGAACAGGAAAAATTTTATTCTTCGCTGGATCTTCATGCCTATGGTGAAATGGTTATGTATCCTTGGGGATATACAACAACTGCTCCAGATGCACAGTCTAAAACTTTATTTGACCAAGCAGTGTTTGAGATGAGCAGAGAGAATAATTATAAACATGGTCAAATTTCTACGACTATTTATGTGGCAAAAGGAAATAGTGCTGATTTTTATTTTTGGAAATACAAAACTTTTGCTTTAGCTGCGGAAATTGGAAAAGAAAAAATTCCAAACTTTTCAAAAATTCCACAATACGTTAAAGAAACTAAGGAAATGTTTTATAAGTATCTTGAGACATTTTAATAAAAAAAGGCTCCTTTCCGGAGCCTATTTTAGTTTGAAATTTCAGTACCGATTAATTGGCATTTGATGACTTTATTAACTGATCTTCCGATATAGCTTCCATTTACGAGCATCGTTAGTTGATCTTTATTTCTCAAAAGAGTCGTTGTGAATTCCCCAAGCTTTTTATTAAAAAATCCTCGAGCAATTGCATCAGTCACTACTTGATTATTTTTACAATAAGAGCGACTTTCAACATCTACCTTAATTCCAATAACAGGAACTCGTTCCTTGCGATACTCAGGTTTGCCGTTGGCCGTAATTTTATCAATTCGAGATTCATCGGTTTCATCGTCCACAAATTGAACTTTAAAAACCGCAGTACCATTTTGATCAACTTGGTCGATAATATATTCCCCACGCATTTTTTTAATTTCTGAATAACAACGGTCGTATCTACCATCGAGTTCAGGACATTGATTGGCTAAGGTATTAAGAGTGAAGAGAGTTGTAAGTACCAACACTATTTTTTTCATTAGTTTTTCTCACAGATAATAGTTTCTAATATTTTTTGATCTAAGTAATTTCCAGTTAATTGAGCAATAATTTTTTCTTTTTGTTTGCTGATTTGGGTTCTAAGTTTCCCAAGCGGTAATAGAAATTTTGATACAGTAATGGTGGCATCTACTGATTGGTTAGTACAAAAAGCCATTGAATCAACCGTCAGCGTAAATCCAGTCTCCGGATCGATTTCTTGACGAGTTTCTCTTTTTCCATTCATTTTAAAAGTTTCTCTTCTTTCTTTTTGGGTAAATGGGTCAGGGAATTGCACATGATAAACGGGAATTCCATTAAATTGATCCATTTCAACAATGAGCTCGCCTTCATAAGGAACACCATTAGAAGTACATTGAGAAAATCTTCCTTCAATCTTTGGACAGTCAGTGGCCGTAAATTGTGGGATCTCCATTGAGTCGAGTTCGATCTGTAGAGAAGAGAGAGTTTCAGCATTAAGAGTTGAAGCTACAAAGAAAGAAAAGAGCAATAGAGTCGAACGCATTTTTTCACCTAGGTTACCTAAATTAACTTTTTAGAAGACTAAAATATTAGGTTTTTGGCCTTAAAGTGTCAAAATGGATTTCAATTGTCAGGGATTTGTTTATCAAAGCGTTATTTATAGGGAATTGCAGGCACATCTTGGCAAAAAAGAGGGATACCTTCTTGCTGGAGCGGAAATGCTCTTTTATCTAATGAATAGGCCCAGTTAAGGGTTTTAAGTTGGATTTTTACAAATTTCACTGATAGTGGGCGTGGATCTTTTAAGCCTAATCTCAAAGAATCTGTGTAATGCTTGTCCATTAGCCAAATGGTTCGTGCCAATGATTCAACAAAATGTCGCGTGAGGCAGTTTTGATTTGTTGCGGCCAATGCTCCAAAATCTAACAGCTCACGGGCTTTTTCTAGAATTGATGAATATTCTTCGTCTTCAATGTGTTTAAGCCATTCTCTTTTTAATGTTCCAATATCAATGTTCTTTCTCTCGATTGGAAATTGATCGTCAAGAAAACGAGGTCGAAATTGTGGGGTCTCTTTCATGTCGATTAATTCTTCATGGAAAAGAGGGATTCCATTTTTTAAATAGGGCAAAGCCAACAGATCTAGGCGATTCGTGGCAAAGAGTGCGAGCTCTTCCATCAAAATTAGCTCGTAGGAAAGCACAAGGCTCTTATTCTTTGTGAGTTTGGCATACAGCGGGGCGCGAGTCTTATTTAAAGTAGAGGCGTCTTTTAAATGTTTACGAATGGGTAAGTATGGCATTAGAGAAAACTCTTTCTCTGCATGGGGAAATGCTAAGGTTGAGAACAAAGATAGGAGTAGGACAGTCAAGAATTTCATAGAGAGATTTTAGCAAAATTCTTCATGAGCTAGTAAAAATTGAGAAAAATTTACAGGGGCAATTTAGTAAAGAGAATCTCTCTTGGTTCCGATAGGTTGGACATGTCAAAACAACTACTCATTCTTTCTTCGGATAGCGAATATTCACAAGTCTTAAGACTTAATCTTCTAAAGCATTTAGCAGTCGAAGTCGTCGATATGACCTCCTTAGAAGATGGCATAGCCTTTTTAGATATTCTACCAACGATTAATATGGTGATTATTAAGACCCCAGGCTTTAGCGAGTATCAGGTTGGGGAATTTATAACTTATCTGCAAGAAAAAGAAATAGTGGCCCCGGTCCTGGTTTTGGGCCCAATGGTCTTACCAGTTCCTAGCAATGTGAAGTTTGAAAGAAATACAAAAGATTTCAAAAATCTGGCGAACAAAATTGGATCTACGATTGGAGAAGAGATCAATCGTTTGGATTTTCAAAGTCTTTCGGAATTTCAATCTATTCCCGTTGATTTCTTTTTAAATATTAACTCATCAAGTTTAGGTTGTGATGTTTATATAAGAATAAAAAAAGCTGAAAACGATTTTCAATTTGTTAAAAGACTTCATTCAAATGATCAATTCACTCGTGCTGATATCGAAAAATATCGTCAAAGTGGTTTGAAAGAATTTTATATTACAAAAAATCATTTCCCAGATTTTGTCAATTACGTCACAGATCAGCTGATCCAAAAACTTTCATCAGATAAAATCACAGGGCTTGAGAGATTGAAGTTATCCGTTGAAGTTTTTGAAGTGACAAAAGAAAGAATTCGCATTCTCGGAGTTGATGAATACACAAAATCATTGGTTGATGAAAGTATTCATTCAATGATGAAATCATTAAGTGAAAAAAACTCACTTGCGTCTTTATATCAGCTAGTGAGATCAAATCAGTTATCCTATTCTTATACTCATTCTTACATAATCGCATTATTGTTGCATAAAGTGATTGAAAGTTTTGACTGGAAATCCCCTAT
>JAKLJM010000105.1 GCA_023151145.1 Bacteriovoracaceae bacterium
TTTTAAGTTCTTCAACATCATTGCGTTTTTTAACACCATCAACCAATGAAGTTCCCTCATAGAGAGCGCTAACATATTCAACGTTTAATGGTCCCTGTTTCCAATAGTGATAAGCACCATAAGAAAATAAAGAGACACCGCCTACTAATGCTAATACATAGTAGTACTGAAGAGTACGATTCATCGTGAAACGCATAAATTCTCCGTAAATTTTTTTGGTCTATTGTGCAAAAAGAGAGAAGAAATCGATAAAACGATAATGGATTTTTGGGCCCATGTTGCTTGATTGATCTTCACTTCCTGTGTCCTTAAAAGTTCGTTCTAAACTTTTCAAATGGGCGTCAGTTGAGAGATGACCCCTTACAGGTAGTATGATGGAAAGTGGACGAAAGAGGAAGGAAAAATGCAAAATTTCTTTATTAGCAGAGTCAATTTTTGACAACTCTACTCGGCCAGTTGAATGCTTTAAAGATAAGTCACTCATGATCTCAACTACTGTATGTTCACCAACTTCTTCTAAGTCTTGTTGCTGAACTCGATACTGAGGAAAAATATTTGAGAATCCTAGTAAGACATTTGAATTAGAAAACTGGACATTATAGATCAACTTATCATCATGTGAAATATCTGCTTTAAGTGTCAGCTGATACAAACCTGCACGTGATGTTTTATCTAAAGAAAAAGTTAATAGGACATTAGCTTTTAATAATTTTCTTGTTACTACGTAAATAAACTTTCTATTTAAAGCTAAATTTTGATCTTCTAAAATGATGCCCTTAATTTGAACTTTGTCTGCATCTAATTCGACCTTTATATTTCCGTGGTAATTAAAAAGAGTAATTACAGATAAAATTTCAGGAACCGTCTCTAAAAGTAAGTTCCATTTTTTCAGATCAATGTTTTCTGATTTTTTGTGATAATCAAAGCCTTTAAAGCGACTTTTATTTGAAAAGAATTCAGTGAAAATATTTTCAAGTTTTTCATCTAAAACTTTAAGAACAAGATCATATTGAGCAACTTGCCCAGAACTTGCTACATCAGCTTTTCTTTTAAGCTCTGAAAGATGATAGTAAGCACGACTTAATACTGGAGAAAGAGAGAACTCAGATAATAACTGAATATCTTCTAGAGTACTTAGAGAATTTTCAAATTCTTGTGAGTAATCTTTCTCCACAAATAACCCTATCCTGCTAGATCTTCTGACGAATCAAATAAAACTCTAAGTTTTGATCTTAATTTCAAAATAGCTTGAGTATGTAATTGAGAAACTCTCGATTCAGTTACATCTAAGACTTGGCCAATTTCTTTAAGATTCAAATCTTCATAATAATATAACGACAGAACTAATCTTTGTTTTTCAGGTAACGACATAATTCCATCTTTAATTTTATCGCGTGAATCTTTTAAAGATACTGTCGTATAAGGATTAAGCGCACGGTGATCTTCCATGATTTCTGAAATTAATTTTTTATCACCTTTATTAAATGAAGCTGAATCATCAATATTTAACAATGAGATCGATTTTGATTTATTTAATAGATCATGAAACTCTTCTTGCCCCATACCTAATTCTTTACACATCTCTTCGTCACTTGCTGGACGACCTAAATTTGCTTCTAGTTTTGCATAGGCTTTTTCAACAGTTTTCGCTTTTTCACGGATTGAACGAGGAACCCAGTCTTGTGCTCTTAATTCATCAAGAATCGCCCCGCGAATTCTAAATTCAGCATAAGTTTTGAATTTGTTATCTCTCGTTGGATCGAATTTTTCAATTGCATCCATTAAGCCAATTACACCACATGAAATCAAATCATCTAATTCGATATTTGATGGTAAACGTGAAGCAATTTTTTGAGCAATATACTTTACCAGTGGAGCGTACTCTACAATGATTTCGTCTTTAACTTTAGGTTCAACTGTCGAGCGGTAATCTTTTAAGTTTTTTAATTTTTTTGTTAACGAAGACATTAAGTTTCTCCTACGCTAAAGTCGATCGAAATTCGTTTGATCTTGTACTTTGGAAATAAGCTCTGTCGCTCTCGTTAAAGCTCGATGAACTCTCAATCTCTTCGGTAAACTTGCTTACAATTTTGATGAAATTTTTATGGAGGGCAGAATTTTCCTCCTCTAATAAAATCCTATCAAAACTATCGACCGGACCTTCCTCTTTGCGTAAACCTCCTAAAACATGCAAGCTACAACTTAAAAAATGCTCGACTGTTTCAGTTAATGTCTTAACCATTCGTTGATATTGAACATCATTTGATATTTTATTAAGTAAAAGATGATGATCATTTACTCCAAATTCTTTATTTAAGATTTTTATGAGCGAATATGAATCTGTAACTGATGATTTGTCTGGTGTAACGACAACAAAACGATAATCACTGTAAGCATTTAACGTTAAAGTTTCTTTACTAATTCCTGCCGGACAATCTAAAAGAATATAGTCATACTCTCTTTCGTGAGTGACTAGTATATCTATGATTATTCTGTCTAATTCTAAACCTTTTTTAAAAATCTCAATATTCCCATTACATCCTGCTAAAAGATGGAACGATCCCATTTTGAATACACAATCAGTGAATTCTTTTTGGGCGGAAATAAGATCATAAAAATCATTAGTAACTGGTAATCCCAGTTTTACGACTGTATTTGATAGGTTGTAATCACAATCAACAAGTAAAACTTTGTAACCTTGATCGGCCAACAGTTTTGCCCATTTCACGGCGACTGAAGTTTTGCCTACGCCACCTTTACCCGCGGTAATCGATATCGTAGTAGCTTTTTGAAGGGTTTTTTTCCCCTTGTATTTGTTTTGAGCTAATAACCATTCACTAGGTGATGGTTTTCCTGACCTTTCTCCAAACATAGACTTCCTGTCTCCTTTTGGCCTGTGTGTATTAAATGTCTCTTTCTAACCTAAGAAAGCTTAAACAATCCTGCTAAAATCCTTTCAGCGGTTGCAGCTTCTAAATCGTCTGGTATCACTTCTCCAGTGCCGAAAAACTTGTAAGGTAAATCACGAGTTTCTTCACTGATATTAAATAATGCTCCAAAATTCAAACAAGCATCTAAGTGAGTAGCAACAATCCCATCGGACAAACGACGATACGTTGCAACGACTCTTTTATTGTATAGCTCAGAATGAATCGCGGAAAGAGTGATCAAGACTTCCACTTTTGGAAAAGATCTTCTCATTCCATCAACTAACTTTTTAGTTTCATTTACTTCAGTCTCTAAACATTTATAATCGACAAACACACATCTTCCCTCTTCAAGATTTTTGCGTGTTTCAGTTACAATTTCAGCGATATTCTGAGCGTAAATGACTTTGATGTTAAACATTTTTTCAGCAAATGAAATTGCCGTATCATTCGCTTTTGTATTCTTTCTTGAATCATTGCGAATAATCACTGAATCAGATTTCAATGCACAAATTTTTTGTACAATTGCACTTTGTCCTGCAGATGATTCTGAGACAAAAATACTAACGACAGGTGCTTTATTGTCTGTGGCTGAAAATAATGGCATGGCTGATTGAACAACGCTCATCATTTCTCTAAGAGCAAATTCAAAAACTAAGTCTGTATTTTCAACATCATTTTCACTTAATTCAAAAAGTGCTTTTTTAATTAATTTTTGAATAAATTCATCATTAATTTCTAAACTTCTTAAAGTCGTTCTAAGTTGATAAATTCCAGTAGGCTCACGTTTTTGAATCTTATCAACGTTTCTTGTTAGCTCGTATAATTTCTTTTCAAGCTCATCAATTTTATTTTTTTGACGTTCATAAATTTCTTCATTCACTTGTGAAGCTCTTTCTTCATAATTCTTTGTGACAGGTACTGAAACTGGAGCAGCAACTTCTCTCGCTACATGAGTTGTTGATTTGTACTCTTGTTGAGAATAAGTGCTTGGAGTTTTTGCCGACATCAATTCTTCTTCGAAATCGAACGCATCGTTAGAATTGTTTTCTTTTTCTCCCAAAGATAAGAAGTCGTCTAAACCATTTTTTAAAGTATTGGCGATATTTTTTGTCGATGAAACCGACTTATTTAAACCCAAACCCCCATAAGATTGAGCACTACGTGTTCCAACGTTATTTGACTTAGCTTTGGCATCGTCGTGACGATCAATCATGTTTGAAATATAAGATGAAGATCCAGAGTAGAACTCATCTTTTTGGTCACCAGTTAAAACTGAGTCGACGTGAGCTTTTTTCGTATAAGTTTTTTCTGAAATGGCTGCAGTGATTTCAATTTTCTTTTTCTTAAAAGCACCTTTTAGACCTTTATTCGTAAGAGTTTTTAGGATAATGGCATCTGGACCTAACTCTCTTTTGATGTCTTTTAATGCTTCTTCAATAGTGTCTGCTTCAAATTTTCTAACGTACATACTCTTACAACCTCACCGTTCCTAGTGATCTAATATTAGCTTCCGGAGAAAGCTCATTGTGGCTTACTACCACAAGGTTTGGAATAAATTTCTCAGTCAAACGTTTAAAGTGGCTGCGAATAACTGGAGAACAAAGTACGACCATCTTCTCCCCTAAACTCGTTGCCTCTTCAATCTTTTCATTCAAACTGGCCAAAATAATTTGAGTAACTTTTGGATCTAACGATAACTGCTGACCTTGATCTGTCTGAATTATATTTTGAGCAATCTGCTCTTCAATATTTCTATCAAGTGTAAACAGTGGAATATCTCCTTGGTCACTCTTAATCTTTTCTGTAATCGTTCTAAACAGCGACTGTCTCGACATTTCTGTCAGGGCGTCTGCATCTTTAATTGTAGAGCCATACTCAGCTAATGTCTCTAAAATTGTCCGTAAATCACGAACAGAGACACCCTCTCTGAGTAAATTTTTCATTACTTTTAAAATAATACCTAAATTTAAAATATCTGGTACTAAATCTCCGACTAATTTTGGATTTATTTCTTTAAAATTATCCAAGACTCGTACTAATTCTTGACGTCCAAATAGCTCGTGCAAGTTTGATTTCAGAATTTCAGTAAGATGGGTCGCCACAATAGTTGAGCAATCAACAACGGTATATCCATTGTAACCTGCATCTTCTTTTTGATCCTCAGAAATCCATACTGCTTTTAATCCAAATACTGGCTCAGTAGTCTCTACACCATCAATTTTTTCAATAACTGTACCTGGATCCATGGCCAAAAAATAATCCGACATCAATTCGCCTTTTGCGACTTGAATACCTTTTATTTTTACAGAGTATCCACCTGGCTTTAATTCCAAATTATCTTTAATTTTTACTGATGGGATAATAACTCCCCAATCAAGTGCAAAAAGTTTTCTCATATGGGTGATACGTTCAAGAAGATCACCATTTTGTTCAGTATCAACTAAATGAACTAAACCATAACCTACTTCTAATTCTACTAACTCCATATTGAGTAGTTCTTCCAGGTTTTGTGGCGATGTCTTTTTAACTTCAACCGATTTTTGCTTTTCTTCAATCTCTGCTTTGGCATTAGATTGTTCCATTCTGTGAGCCAAGTAACCGAGCATCCCCCCCATGGCAAAGAATGGAAGTTTTGGTAGTCCCGGAATTAAACCGAAAAAAACCAACACTGCGGCAGATACATAAATTGCTTTTGGATGTACTTTGAATTGTTTTTGAACCTGCTCACCAAGAGCATCATCACTCGCATTTCTCGTAACTAAGATACCGGCAGCTGTTGAAATAATAAGGGCCGGAACTTGAGTCACTAGACCGTCACCCACAGTTAGTAATGTAAAGGTTTCTGCTGCTGTTGCAGCATCCATTCCAGCTTGTGCGACTCCGATAATGATACCACCGATAACGTTAATGGCAGTAATCAAAATCCCGGCAATAGCATCTCCTCGTACGAACTTAGAAGCACCATCCATAGATCCGTAAAAATCAGCTTCTTCTGCAACTTCTTTACGTCTTTTTCTGGCTTCTTTGTCATCAATCAATCCGGCATTTAAGTCAGCATCAATGGCCATCTGTTTCCCTGGCATCGCATCTAATGTGAATCGTGCTGCAACTTCAGCAACTCGACCAGCACCTTTTGTGATTACCATGAAGTTAATGATAACTAAGATGATAAAGATAATAATCCCGACGACAAAATTACCTTCAACTACGAACTCTCCAAAGGCCTTAATAACATGTCCAGCAGCAGCTGTTCCATCGGCAGCACCGTGAACTAAGATGTTACGAGTTGAAGCAACGTTCAAAGCCAATCGATAGAGAGTTGAAACGAGAAGAACTGAAGGAAATGTTGAAAAATCTAATGGTCTTTTCGTATAAACAGTTACTAGCAAAATAATAACCGAAAAAGCTAAGGAAAATGCCAACAACAAATCTAATAAGAGAGGTGGTATCGGAACGATAAACACTACTAAAATAATCATCAAACCCACAGCAAGAACGACGTCTGGCCCTTGGGTGAAAATTCTTAATTTTTTAAAAACATCATTCATGATCTATCCTCAACTTTCTCTTTCTAAGAAAGTGCCTTTCTTTTTCTCTTAAGCTTATAAACAAACGCTAAGACTTCTGCCACTGCCTTATAAAGAGTACGCGGGACGGGATTTCCCACTTTTACTGTTTTATAAAGAGTGCGAGCCAACAACACATTTTCAACAACAGGAATATTATTTTCTTTGGCGATCTCTCTAATTCTTAAAGCTAAAAAATCTTGCCCCTTACCTACCACCATGGGAGAAACCATATTTTCGCCGTCATACTTAATGACAACTGAGATATGTGTTGGGTTTGTCACCACGACATCTGCCGTTTTTATATCTTTCATCATTCGCTTCTGAGACATTTGTCTTTGAATTTGACGAATACGTGCCTTAACTTCCGGATTACCATCTTGTTCTTTTGATTCTTTCTTTAATTCTTCTTTGGTTTGCATCAAACGTTTTTTATATGAGAATTTCTGATAACCAAAATCTAACAAGGCAACAACGGCAAGACCCAAGAGTAAGGCAAAAGAAATTTTTCCAATTAGCTCTTTACCTACAATGTATGATTGGGTGACTTCCATGTGCATGAATGAATTATATTTCCCAATATCGTCTTTTAAGAAAATATAAGCAATCCATAGAACCACGATGAACTTTAAAATACCTTTTACGGTTTCCATCAATGCTTGCATGGAAAATAATTTTTTTATGCCATTTAAAGGATTAACTCTGTCGAATTTTAATTCTAAAATTTCCGGTGAATATAAAAAACCAATTTGTGCTATTTGAGCAATAACCCCAACACATAAAGCTGCCAATAAAACGGGTGCTGAACATTTTGCAGCTGCAAC
>JAKLJM010000106.1:0-1406 GCA_023151145.1 Bacteriovoracaceae bacterium
GTAGATTCAAAGCTCGTCTATGAAAAATATCGTAGTTATTTTTTTGAAACGATTTCAACTCTTCCTACAATTAAAAATCAGATAAATACTTTTCAGCATATCATGGGATTTTTTAAAACGAATTTATCTAGTGAAGAGAAAAAGCTGTACCTCGGGCTCGTTCAAGATTTTGGAAAGGGAATTCTCCCTTATCAAGTACCTTTAAAGATGACTCATTTTTTTATAGAAAAATATCAGCATTATTATTTGTTAAACCATTACTATCTAGATCCATACCCAAAAGAGCTTATGCCACGAATTTAATACCGCCCCTCCTAAGAGGGGCAGTATTGTCTTATTTTTGATATAAATTGTTAAATGCTTGATCGATAGTTGGAAACTGAAAATGAAAACCATTTTTCATTAATTTTTCAGGATAAACATGCTGTGAATCTAAAATGACCGTAGACATTTCTCCTAAGGCTATTTTTAGGGGAAATGCAGGGGTCAGGACTAATGAAGGGCGATGAAGTGAATTTGCTAAAGCTTTTGAGAAAGTAAAATTATCAACAGCGTTAGGTGAAACTGCATTTATAGCACCTTGGATCGATTCATTTTCAAGTGCTTCAATATAAATTTTTACTAAATCATCAACATGAATCCAACTCATCATTTGAGTACCATCTCCAATAGGTCCACCGATGTAAAATTTAAAAATTGGCAAGAGTTTTGCCATGGCTCCCTCTTTTTCACCGAGAACGACACCCGTTCTGATGGCGACATGACGACTTACGGCTTCAGGGTTATCGCTAGATTTTTCCCATTGACGACACAGGTCTGCTAAAAAATGGCCGGCCGTGACGCTTGATTCTGTCAGTACATCCTGAAGGTTCATAGGATAAATACCTATGGCGGAACTTGTAATGAAAGACTTTAGTTTTAAGTGATTTTTTAAAAGTGTGTTCATTATGTTTTGAGCAGAATTAATTCTTGATTCTCTTAAGATAATTTTTTGTTTCTTACTCCAACGTTTAGCTCCAATATTTTCGCCCATGAGGTGAATAACTGAGTCAATTCCTAAAACGGCTTCGAGTGGTAATTCGGAGTTGTAGTCTTTCCAGGTAACGATTTTGACCTTATCTTGGAAGATCGTGCGTGCTTTCTCTGATTCTCTTGAAGTGATAGTGACTTGATGACCTTTATGTATTAAGGCAGCGACAAGTTTTTTCCCTACTAATCCAGTTGCCCCGGTAACTAATACTTTCATAACAATTCCTTTTTTAGTCTAGACTCTAATCAATTATAAACTTTTAGCTTTTTTTATCCAACTAATAGGTGTTAAACTTGGCTAGACAACATTTAGACTAAGCTATCTACTCTTAATGAATAGTCTCTAGATGATGAATCCTTAAGGATGCTGAATCTTA
>JAKLJM010000106.1:1426-8745 GCA_023151145.1 Bacteriovoracaceae bacterium
GGAAATTTATGGTCAACCATTACACAATTCAAATGGCCTCGAAAATTTCTGGTGTTGGAGTGCATACCATCAGAGCGTGGGAAAAACGCTACAAAGCAATTGTCCCGATTCGGGATGAGGCAGGTCATCGAGTCTACTCGAAAGAAGATGTTGAAAAATTAAAGCTTTTAAGTGAACTTTGTGTTTTAGGTTATACCATCTCGAAAATTGCGCGCCTTTCCTCTGAGGAATTGCGAGAACAACTAAGTGATCTGGGAAAAAACTCTGCCATTACTTCTGCAAACAACTTAAAATTAATCGATGAAAATCAAAATGTGAATATTGAAGAAATGTTAATCATTCTTCGATTGGCGTTAAAGTCATATAAGTTAGATGTTATTTCTCAAGAGTTATCGAAAATTAAAAATCTCTTTAACACTAGAGAATTTATTTTTAAAGTCATTGGGCCTTTGATGAGTGATCTCGGACGAGCTGTTTATATGGGGGAATTTACCATAGCCCAAGAGCATGCTCTTTCCAGTATTGTTCGTTATCAATTAGGCCATATTCTTTATCGTCCAAATGAAGCGAGTAAAAACCGTCCTATTTATTTAGTCTGTGGTATTGAGGGGGATTTGCATGAGTTTGGAATTCTTCAAGCTGCTATCCTTTGCCAATATTATGATTTGAATGTTTTTTATCTTGGTCCCAACCTGCCTCTTGATGCTTTAGTTGATACTGTAAAATCTCTAAATGTTAAAGGAGTCATCATTGGGGCAACAGCAATGATGAATGTGCAAAGTAAAAAAGATGTTGATTCGTATATCGAAAGACTTGTGAAAAAAATTGATAAAAATATTGATGTTGTCATTGGTGGACCGGTGGTTATTCAGCCACAAGTTGTAAGTGAGCTCAAAAGGTTCTATCACATGAAGACACTTCTTGAGCTCGATCAATATATAAAAGATTCAGTTTAAGTTAATGCTTTTTTTATATCTGCTCCCATATCTTTTGGATTGTCATTGGGAGCATATCGTTTAACAGGGTTACCATTTTTATCAATTAAAAATTTTGTGAAATTCCATTTAATCGCTTTAGTTCCCATGATTCCAGGAAGAGAGTTTTTTAATTCTTGGTATAATGGGTGAGTATCACTTCCATTGACATTTATTTTTGAAAACATTGGGAAAGTGACATCATAAGTAAGTGAACAAAATTCTTTGATTTCCTTTTCGTCACCGGGCTCTTGAGCGTTGAATTGATTGCAAGGAAAGGCCAGAATTTCAAAACCTTGATTGTGGTATTCTTTATAAAGATTTTCTAATTCTTTATATTGCGGAGTAAAACCACATTTGGAAGCAACGTTTACGATTAAAAGTGCTTTTCCTTTATATTTTTCAAGTTTTTCAGTGGTTCCATCAATATTTTTTACTTCAATATTCCAAATAGACGACATATTTTCTCCTGAATTTAAAAGTAATGATGCTTTATCATACGATAATTCTATTTAATTGGTGATATTTATTTTTTAAGATATCATAGACAGAGATGATCAAATATTGAGGTTAAAATGGAATTTGCAATTGAAGTCAACGACGTAACCAAGTCCTACGGAGCTCACTTTACACTTGAAAAAATAAATCTAAAGGTCAAAAAAGGCGAAGTTTTTGCTTTGATTGGTCAAAACGGTGCAGGGAAAACCACACTCGTTAAATTGATTTTAGATTTATTACGAACGACAGAAGGTGACATTAACTTATCTGGTATTTCGTCCATCGATTCGCATTCAAGAGAAAAAGTTGGTTTTATTCCTGAAAAATTTAGTTTTTTTAGTTTTTATACAGTGGGAGGAGTCTTAGATTTTTTTGCAGAGTCTAGAGGTTTTGTGGGCGCTGAAAAAAAAGCCATTGTTGAAAACGCCTTAAAAAAATTAACGTTGGAAGATATTAGAACACGTAAGTTGTCGACTTTCTCAAAAGGACAACTTCAAAGAGTAGGATTGGCAACATTGCTTATCGGGGAATTAGATATATTAATATTGGATGAACCTTTTTCTGGATTAGATCCGATCGGAATTAAAGACCTAAAAGACTTAATAAAAGAATTTAAACTTCAAGGAAAGACAGTGTTTATTAACTCACATATTCTCTTAGAGATGGAGCAGTTGTGTGATTCATTTGCTGTTTTAAAAAATGGTAAACTGGTTCACTCTGGATCGGTGGCTTCGATGAAAGAGAAGCACGGTAATCTTGAAGATTTTTTTACCAAATTAGTAATGGAGTCCTAATATGAATATTTCTTCTCTACAAAAACAAACGATAAAAGCGATTTTAAAAGATACGATAAAAAAAGAATTGAGATCTAAAACATTGATAGTCTTATTTGTTGTTACATCACTGAGTATGTATTTAATGTATCAAGTAATTAAAACCGTGGGCGGATCAGTAGATGGTCTGCCTATTGGTGTGGTCGGTAATTTAACTTTTAATATCATGTTCTGGGGTATTAATTCATTGGCCATTATTATTGCGACTATTTTAGGAGCAGGATCAATACGTTCAGATTTTAAAGAAAAAATATCCTATACATTGCTAACACTGCCAATTCCACGGACGGCTTATTTTTATACACGTATTCTCGGTGTATGGATAATGAGTGTGGCCTATTACCTTTATAGTTTTGTCTTAGGGATTTTATTTTTGACTTACTTACAAAAAGGAGTTGGGGGAGTCTGGAGTTATTTAACAGCGTTAGTTTTATCAAGCATTGTCATTTTCATTGTTTTGAATATTTCATCGTTTATCGCTCTTTATCTTGGCCAACTTTGGTCTGTGTTTTCTACATTTATTATTGTTATTTTGATGTCGGTTTCTTGGGGAAGATTTTCGACAGTGAATGTCCAAGAAGCCATGACTGCTTTTAATGGTTTTGATATCATTCGTGGTTTTTTCTATGTTTTTACTCCCCATATTTCACTTTATTCTGATTTAGTTTCGGCCCTTTTGATTAATGATCAACCTATGATTGAGTTTCAAAAAGTGAATTGGCTCTTTGAAGTGCCTCATTTGATTTTGACGACTGGTTTGATGGTTTTTCTTATTAGGTTGGCATTGAAGAAAAAAGATTTCTAATTGTTGGTACAGGATGAAGGTCTAAGATTCATCCTGTATGCCATTTTTTCGCTATTGATTTTCTAATTGAATTTGTAAGAGAAGATTCAAAATTGGCCCGACGTAAAACATTCCATCATTGCTAAGTTTCATCTCGCTATTAATATATCCACTAGATTTTAATTCAAAAATAAATGGAGTTTCAGCTAATTCATAGGGAACATTATTTTTGATAATTAGGTCATTAACTTGTTTTTCAATAGCTAATTCATTTTCAGTTAGCTGATGATTTGTAACCGGGTCATTTTTTGAAATGTGATAGATTTTTGATTTGTATTCATTAAATCTAGTGGGATTAATCCATAGGTTATTTTCAACTCTACTAATGGCCCCAACGCCAAATCCTAAATAATTTTTAAAGTTTGATGAAATTTGCCCCATAGGTGTACGAACTTCGAAATTTTTTTCAATATGTTCAGATGCTTTTAAATATTGACCTAACCCTAGTGCTCGGTGGGTATTAATTAGCTGATGATGAATATCTAATAAAAGCTTTGTTATTTCGTTTGCCTGTAAGGTTGTACCGTTTCCAAAAAGGAACATGTTTTGTTTGTTAAAGGCCGAAGTTTTTAAAGGGTAGAAATTGATTAAATCAAAAGAATAATCGTTAAGACGATCCAACGTGAATTTGATTTTGTGATCATTTTGCAACGGAAGACCTACTATGAAATCTGCTACGTAGACAAAAGGAAATTCTTTTAAGAGTTCTGGTGATATATAATTATGATCGCGATTTACATTCTCTAAGACATCGTGATTAAAATCTTGAAAACCAATACGAATTTGGGTGACACCTAGGTTTTGAAAAAGCTGTAATTTTTCTTTGGTTAGATCTTTGGGGTGAGCTTCAATAATGAATTCAAATTTTTCATCGATTGATAAGTATTCTTGCAAACTTTGAATAAACATTTTTAAAGCATGATCATTTAAAAGCGAGGGAGTTCCTCCTCCTAAGTAAATTGCTTTAACCGGATGTTTTTCCGGAAGAGTGTTTTTAACTTCCGTTATTAATCCAACAATATACTCAAGATGCATAGAGCTCTCTTTTGTGACTTGAATGTTCAAGTCACAAAAAGAACAAAGTTTTTCACAGAAGGGGAAATGAAAATAAAGAGCATTGGCTTTTGTCGAGAGCAAGGCATTTCCATTCCACTGATGGAGAGAAGGCAGCGTGAAACGAGTGAATTGTGAAAAAAATCTCTCACTAACTGCAAAGAACTGAAAATGCGAGAGCTTCTTATTCATAAAGAAAATTTTCGTGAATGAATTTTACGGCATTCCTTACATTCTCTTCAGGAGTATGTTGTAAGACTCCGTGCCCTAAACCCATAATCCATTTATCCATTGGGGCATTTGCATTTTTTACCGACGCTAAAAGCTCTTTTAGTTTATTTTCAAGAAGAGGCCATGGATAGTGTAGATAGCTTGGATCAAGATTTCCTTGAATCATAAATTCATCGCCAAATTCATTTAAGACTTCACTAATATCATGTCGCCAATCAACGCCTAAAACATCAATACCAGATCCTCTTAACGTTTTAAGATAGTTTGTATGAGTGAGTTTAGAATAATAAATGATTTTTGTGTTTGGGTGTTTGGCCTTAAAGAGACTTACTATTTTTTTGATTGCTGGGACTAAAAATGTTTTATAATCACTTAGCATTACTTCACCAGCAGCGGTGTCAAATAAACAGACGGCTTCAGCTCCATTTTCGGCCTGAACTGACATTTCTTCAAGAAGTTCAGGGATAAGTATTTCTAAGAATCCATTATATCTGCCATCATAAAAGCCAAGCTTACTTGAAGTTAAATTACCGGCGTGTGATCCTTCAACCGCATAAGTATATAGAGTGAACGGAGCTCCAACGAAACCAAGCATTGAGACATTTTTTGGTAATGATGTTTTTAAGAGTTTTACGGCATCGCCTTGGAATTGATAAAATGATTTACCAGGGGCTTTGAGTTTTAATTTTTTTAGATCTTCAGACGTTTCAAGTCTATATTCTAAGGTAGGTGGACCGGAGTGATAAGATAAGCCCATACCTAATTGTTCGAGTGGAAAAAGTAAATCTGAAAATAAAATTGCGGCATCGAAATTAAAATCTTCAATGGGGCCCATTGTTACGTCTCGTGCCAAGCTTGGATCTTTACACATTGTCATGAAGTCTGAAGTTTTTTTGATATTCTGATAATGTGAGTGATAACGTCCAGCTTGTCGCATAAACCAAACAGGTACGCCTTTATTTTGCTTTTGTGTTGGTCGATTGATAAATAATCCCATTTTTTTAGATCCTTTTTAATTAATAATATGTAGTTTGTAACCGATACTTCTTATTGATTGAATTTCTACTTTTTTTTGCTGGTCCGTTTCGCACCATTTTCTCAGTTTGACGATATAGTTATCGACTGTTCTTTGGCTTGGGTATTTGTCTTCCCCCCAAATTTTTTCAATTATATCATCGCGATTAACAGCTTCATTTTTATTTTGATAAAGCATTTCGAGGATGGCACATTCTTTTTGTGAAAGTGCGATGTTTTCACCATTGCCATCTACAACTTCAAATTGTCTAAATCGTATTTTAAGGCCACCTATCTGTATTTCTTCAGGTAAGGTTGCAGTAATTTCTCGATTTTTTAATATGCGCTCTAACCTCAATGTAATTTCTTTTAAGGCAAAAGGCTTCGTTATATAATCTTCGGCGCCAATTTCTAGCCCTTGAACTTTGGTTTCGGGGTCATTGAGAGCTGAAAGAAATAAGAGAACAGTTTGCGGTGAATGTTTTCGAATTTTTTTTCCAAAATCAAGTCCCGAGCCATCGGGAAGACCGATGTCTAAAAGAGCGACATGAAAAAAATCTTTTTGTAGCTCTCTTTCTGCTTCTTGGATCGTTTGTACCCAATGGCATTGATGCCCTTTTGAATTTAGATATTCAGATAGGGTTGTCCCTAAATTGATTTCGTCTTCTAAAAGTAAAATTCTAAGCATGAGTAGAATCCTTTTTTAGCGACAGCTCTAAAGTAAAAGGGGACGTTGATGTGATGGCAATATCTCCATTCATTTTTTGAATTAATTTATGAATAAGGTAAAGCCCAATGCCTGAACCTTTTTTGGAATTAATTTTATAAAAAAGCTCACCAAGGCGATTGGTGTCTCCTTTGAAATGTCCTTGATCACTATAACGAATTGTGATGGTGTCAGTTTTACTCACAATTGAGATGTCCACTTGTTTTTGTGGGGCATGGATTTTGGTGTTTTCAAAGAGATTTTTAAAGATGATTTCTAAAGCGTGTTCATCTGCTTGAACTATTAATTCATCAGATTCAGAGTTAAAATTAATGGTTAAAAAGTTTTTTTCTCTTTTGATTAGTTGTTTAATTTTGTGAACCAAGTTGATGGACATTAAGTTAAAGCCACCACCTCTTTCTAGTCTTGAAAGTTGTAGGAGTTTATCCATTTGGCTTTCAAGGACACCTGTGTCTTCTATTAATCTTTCAGTAAGTTTTATGAGTTTTTGATTCCCTGAATCTTCGGCAGATTCATGAATGACTTCACCTTGAAGTTTAATGCTGGCCAAAGGAGTTTTTAATTCATGGGTTAGAGATGCAAAAAAAGCTTGCATCGCTTGAGATTTTTTTAAATCTCTTAAATACAAGATGAATAAACTTGCAGACAAAAGAAACATCAAGCCAAAAAAAGTAGATCCTTCCCAAAGGAGCATGTTAACGACTCGATCAGTATCTCTACCTAGACCTAAAGTCGAGGCATGTTTGCCAAAACTCATGATGAGATAAATCCACCATGAACCTAAAAGCATCATTAGAACAACCCAAACAATGTTGAGTGAAATAATGAGTTTGGTTTTGTTTTTAATAAACATGCTCATATCCTAAGTATTAACTAAATAATCTTTTTTCAAGATCATTGATGACGTTTTGATCGTGAGCAAGTGAAACAAATCCAACTTCATAGGCATTTGGAGCTAGATAAATTCCTTTATCTAACATTACTTTAAAAAGATCATAAAATTTAGGAGATAAATCACTTGGAATATCACTTATTTTTTTCACCGCATGATGAGGAACAAGCCAAAATAATGAACCGTAATGAACCATGACGATGTCACTAAATTCGCCATTATTATATGTTTTAAAAAATTTTTCAAACAAGGC
>JAKLJM010000107.1 GCA_023151145.1 Bacteriovoracaceae bacterium
ATTCTAATTTCTTATTTAACATAATAACTCCAAACGTTTCTTCCATTAACGAAGAAACAAATATTAATATTTGATTGATTGAATTTTGATTTTTATTTAGGAGGTCAAGAGAGGATTTAAAAGATAAATCAAAATAAAAACCTGGCGTAAGTTTTTATCTTCATCTATCCCTCAAATCCATACACTTTGAGAGTCTCCATGGAAAAATTTCTTTCGAATCAATCCCTTTCTATAGTTTAAACAAAACAAAAAAAAAGGGGAACTTTTTTGTTCCCCTTTTGCTTTTTTTTACTTTCTTAAGCCAAGTTTCTTAATTAAGCCTTGGTACTTAGCTGCATCTGTAGATGCTAAATAAGCAAGAAGTCTCTTTCTTTGACCGATCATCTTTAAAAGACCACGGTTTGAATGATAGTCATGCTTGTTTTTTTCGAAGTGAGGTGCAAGATTGTTGATTCTTGTTGTAAGAAGAGCAACTTGAACTGCAGATGAACCTGTATCTGTTGGACCAGTTCCAAACTCAGTTCCGAAATCTTTGATAATTTGTGTTTTTTCAGCTTTAGAAATCATTTATTCCTCCAAACCAAGAACCAAGCATGGATCCTATTATCCAAACCTAGCTAAAGGCGTCTATTTATGAGGGCATACTAACGTAAGTACTCTGACATGTAAACTTTTAAGTTCTTGATCAGACGTTCTTCTATTTGGCGAATTCGTTCCCGAGAAACCCCATATTCGTCGGCAATTGACTGTAATGATTGAGGAACTTCTGAAAGAAGCCGTTTTTCGAAGATCTCACGATCGCGCTCTTTTAAGTCTTTAAGAAAAGTTTGCAGATGCTCCTTGAGGATTTCGACGCTCTGCAGGTCTGCGAGTTTGTCATCAATGGATAACTCATTTTCATCCATCAGATAGTCTTGGAGCATCAAGCCACCTTCACTTGGACGATAATCAAGACTCACATCTCCACTCGTCGAAGAAAGGCGCCCTTCCATCGTTTGCACGGCTTTTTCAGAAACTCCTAGATTTTCCCCCACTAACTTGGCGTCTGGAGTAATTCCCATTTTCAACAAACGATCTTTTTCTTTCAATAAATTGAAAAAAAGTTTTTTCTGTTCGTTGGTCGTTCCTATTTTTACTAATCGGAAATTATCTAGAATAAATTTTAAAATATAAGAGCGTATCCACCAAGAAGCGTAATAAGAAAGTTTCGCCCCTTTTGTACTGTCATATTTTGATACCGCTTTCATCAAACCGATATTTCCTTCTTGGATAAGGTCCATCATGTTTTGCCAAGCAGTACGGTACTCCATTGCTATCTTTACGACCAAACGAAGATTGGCGAGCACTAATTTTTTAGCAACTTCGACATCCCCAGTGGATTCGAGTTCTTTGACTAAAGCTTTTTCTTCATCGGAAGTTAAAAGTTTGTATTGGGCAATTTGTTTAATATATTGAGAAAGAGCATCTTCAGATTTAAAGGTTTGAGGAATAAAGTCGGCATTTCCTCTATGAACGAGTTCGGTAGAGAATTCTGAATCTTCATTTTGATCTTCATTTTGATCTTCATTGTTGTCTTCATGAAAACTTGTGTGTTCACCATCGATGAAAAAATCTTCTGACTCTTCATCAGTTTCTAAATGCTTCTCCTCTGAGCTGGGTTTAGATTTGGTTTTAGAGACTTCGATAACTTCGATAACATCATTTTTAAGTGTAGGTTTTTTTGAGGGGGCAGACGATGACTTCTTTTCAGAAAGAATCTCTGGTTCCACTACAATTTGTTTGGTGTCAGAAGGTAAACTTTTAGTTAAACCTTTTGACATATTTTTAGACGTCTTGGTCATTTTAAAAATCCTATTTAATTAACATAACGCTTTTAAAATGGGATGTCCTAAAAAAATGTCAATGCTAACATAAAGAAATAATTAACGGATGATGTTACTTGGTTACTATTTAGGAATATTTGAATTATTCAGCACATCTCTTTGATGTTTAATTGTTTTTAGCGCAAAGGCCCCGTAACTAAAATGTAATTTGACCTTTACAGTCGAACCAGACATGAATTGAAAAGCCTTTGGTTCCTTTAGTCCTACTTGATCAACTAGTTCTTGAGTGACAAATTGAGTTAAGTCACCTTTCCAAGGAATGACGATAAAACGTTTCTTTAAATCTTCAATATGTTTTTCTAAATTTACGTAAACTCTCTTTTGCATATTTTCAACCGCAACTTTCTCACGCGGATCAGAGTGCAAGATTTCATTGCGTATGTAAGTAATGAGTTGAGTTGGAATTTCAAACTCAAAACTCGTTTGAACTTTTCCAAGTCGTTCAACACTGCGATCGAATTCACCGAGGTTGATATCAAAAAATAAATCAAAACGAGACTCAAAAGGTTTAAAGGTATCGTCATTGCGTACTAGTTCTAGAGTTAAAGGTTCTTCAAAATAAACTTCTCGTTTGATATTTTCCATTTGATTTTTTGCCCAATTAAGCCAAGTTGAATCAAGAGAGCTTCTAAAAATATCATCTAATTCCGAAAAACTCTTCGCTCGTGAAATAAAATCGGGCACACCTGTAATTAAAGCAATGAGTGTTGAACTTAAAAAATTTTCTTCTTCAAATCCTCTGGCCTTCATTTTTTTCACTAGGGCAACATCTTTTGTAGCCTTTAAATCATAATCCATCGCTTGAAATTCTTCACAATATAGTTTTTTCAAATCTTCTGAAAGATTATCTGAACCAATCATACGATAAACATTGAGCTTAAATTTTTGTGGAGTCACTCGTCGACAAATAAGATTTTCACACCAAACATTTAAGACTTTATCTGTTTTTTTCTTCTGTAAGGAATTCGTCGCACTTTTCCATTCTAATTCCTGACCTTCAAGTTGGCGGACGATAAATGAAAATAACATAGGATTTTTTAAAAGAGGTGTCATTAATCCAAAATCTTCACTAGAGCCAGACCACGCACAGGCGGAACGAAATAATTCTGTGACATATTTAAATTCAATTTCCATCGTATTCTTCGTAGGCTGCAGTTCTTGTAAATTATCGGCAAACAATGGATTCCCTACGATTGAAGGTAGGCGAAAATCAGAATCATTTTTAAAACGTAATAAAAAATTATTTCGTAATGTTTTTTTTGAAATGATAGAAATATTATTAGAACAACTAGATTGAATAATGCCATCCACTAAATGAGTGTAATCTTCCTCAGAAAATTCAAAATACTTTGCATATTGTGGTAACGAGCGAGAAACAATATCGAGAGTAAAATACTGCATCGTTGCCCCGAATGCTCTTTTGACTTGGGATTTTTCCCACAAAGAAGCATAACGAAGCTCGTACGGTCTTTTACATTGGTTGACTAAATTTTTTCCTTCCTCATAAAACCCGCGATACAAACTGAGTTTTTCACGATAATCGCGATTAGATAGTCCCGAAAGATTTTGTTCACGTTGGAAAATATAATCTAGAGGGTCTTTATCTTTTGTGAACTTATCAGAAAAGTTACCTAAAACCGCACTTTCAAGCGAAAGTAAGGCATGTGAATTTTGCGGTAAATACGCCACAAAGATCATCAAAGAATAAAGCAGAGTAAAAAATACAGTTTTCATTACTAAAGGTATCGGCTGAATTACCGAAAATATTAGTAATGAAAATGACTTACAACACTCAAAAAAACAAAACCATTTCACTCTGGTATCTAGCTACCTTGTGGCTATGCCTCGTTCTTTTGAGTCTCCCAAACCATGCCAGAGAAATTTTATTTGATGATGCTGATATTTTTGATGAACTCATTGAAAATCAAATTGAAGAAGTCATGCAATCCCTTGAAGGAAATGCCAGAGCAGAAGATATTCGCTCACTAAAATTGGCAAAACTTGCACTGATTAACGGAAATATCAAGGAGGCACAATTTCATCTCAATCGCGTCAATGAATTCAAGTCAAAAGTTGGTGTGATAAAAAAACGATACTTAGCGATCATTGCTTTCATTGAAAACGATTATAAAACCAGTATCGATGCCTTAAACCAATTACAAACTATGCGAGCAACAGAAACTGGACAATATTGTTTATTAAAACTCATTGCCCATATGGGACTTAATGACCAAAAAAATTTGCAGAAAGAACAAATCAAATGTTTATTTGAAAGCGAACCAAAAAGTAAAAACGATCTTTTTTGGTTAAATTCCATGCTCAATCTTTATAACCAAAAAACCAATTTACTCAACAGAGACTTATACGCTAACGCTGAAAAGATTCTAGGCGATCCAGAAATCGCAAAATTATGGTTAAAAATTAACCTCTATTTAAATCGCGAAAATGACGCTTTAAAAACCTTAATAAGCTTACCAGAATCAGCTTATGAATCTTATAAAGTAAGAGAACTCGTCGCATTCATGTATTATCGAACGAAAAACTACGAACGCGCCATGAGCTTCATTGAAGATATCGATTCAGTAAATGCTGAGAATATCAAAGGTAATATTCGGATCATTGATAAGGCCTATGAATTGGCATTTGGACATTTTAAATTGGCCCTGCAAAAAAAGGCCGATTCTGTAAATGCTCTAGAAAAAGGAATTCCTCTAGCATGGATTCTCGGCCAATGGGCCGATGGAGTTTCCATGTTAAACAATGTTTCAGGTGCACAAATTACCGATACTCGCACAAAAAAAGCCTTACAAACTGCCTTTCAATTACGATTAAAAGAATTTAAAAATGCCAAAAATAATTTACTGCAATTAAGAAATGAATTTCAAAATGCTCCTCCTTCTGAAGTACTCATTATGGAGAGCTATCTAAGCCTAATTGAAGCCAATAAAAAAGAGATCGAAGATAAGACCGAAGCCTCTTGTAAATCATTTGACGGTATGTCTTGTTACTTAGCCGGTCAAACTGTCATGTGGAATAATTTAGGCCATTTTTTAAAAGAAGCTAAAGAGATCGAAATAAGTGAAAGCAAAACTGAATTCAATATTGATCAATTGCGTTCGAAAATTGACGAAAAAGCAATTGATGAAGAAATTTTTGTTGATCAACGCGATATCGAAGAACTCGACAGTGTCGATGCTTTTAAAAATGGACTTGTCGAATTTTAAAATTATCTCACTGAATTATTAGCTTGCTCAAACATTTTTTTCCTATCAACTTTTCCATTGGCCAAGACAGGAAAATCTTTTAAACAAGTAACATGATGAGGATGTTTATAGCGCGATAACTTATCGTTAAAGAATTCTTTAATAAAATTTAAATCATAAGATTGTTCAGTCTTTAAAAAGATATGCCCTACTTCTCCCCAACGCTCGTCTTTAACTGCGACGACAACAGCATCATGGACATCTGGTATTGTGACCGCAATTTTTTCTATTTCACCTGGATAAACATTTTCCCCGCCGGAAATATACATGTCTTTAATTCGTCCAACCACATAGAAGAAATTGTCTTCATCAAATTGTACTAAATCTCCAGTGCTAAAATATTCTTTACCATCAATGATCTTTAACGATTCTTTAAATTTCATTTCATCACGATAATACCCCATAGAGAGATGATCTCCTCGAATTAAAAGTTCGCCTGGTTCAAAGACATTGGCCCTATCACCGTTTTGTTTCAAAACCACTACATCGGAATGAGGCATTGGTTTTCCAATAGAGCCTTGTTTTGTAATCGCAAATTTTTCATCTAATAAAAAACAATTGGGGCCAACTTCGGTTAATCCGAAGCCTTGCTTAAAAAGTATTTTATATTTTTGAAATTCTTCTATTAATTGAACCGAACAAGCAGCGCCACCTGAAATAAAAAACCGAACAGAAGAAAAATCAGTCGTTTTAAAAAGCTCATGTTCATAAAGCATTTGAAACATGGTCGGGACACCAAAATAAACAGTTATTTTATTTTCTTCAATTGTTTTAAAAACATTTTGTGCTTTGAATGAATCGGCCAGTATTGATGTAGCACCTAAGTACATTAGCGGCAAACAAAGAACATTATATCCACCCGTATGAAAAAATGGTGTTTCCACTAAAGTGATATCGGTTGATTTGAGGCCCCAATTCACACAAGTTTCACGCATATTTGTTAATAACATTTTTCCATGAAGTAATACACCCTTAGGAAGTCCAGTGGACCCCGAGGTATACAACATCAAAATGGGATCATTCAATGTGGCTTGATCCAATGTTGCTATTAAATCAGTGGAAACCTCTGGCATTTGACTAATTTTTTCTTGTAAGCTTTGAATGTCGGCGTATGGACAATTAGTACTTAATTCGTTTACACCGTTACCAATAAATAATTTTGGCGATAAATTATTAAGTATTTTTTCTAGCTCACCTTTCGCTAAACGAAAATTCATCGGAACAAATATCGCTTTTAAGCGTGCTGCCGCTAATAAAAAAAGCATATGCTCTAATTTATTTGAAGATAAATATGCAAAAGTATCTCCACCCCCAACGCCATGCTCTCTTAAAACAAGTGCCCACTTATCAACCAAAGTTAAAAGTTCAGAATAAGTTAAACTTCTTCCTGTCGCTTGTTCTATCAAAGCAGTCTTTGAAGAAAATTCTTTTGCATTCTTTTCTAAAAATTCCAACCAACGCATATAAAATTAATCCTCTAAAAAAAACGGAAGTATATTTTTTTTCATAATCATAGGGTTTTCAACTAAGCTGGCATGCCCAGTGTTTTCTATTTCTAAAAATGTTCCCTGTTGCAATTTTTTTAACATTGCTCGATGAGCTGACACCGTCGTCAAGAGATCTTCTGCCCCAACTCCCAAAAGTACGGGACATTGAATCTTTTCAAGAATCACTCGATCAAAGTCATCGTCGTCTTTTAAAGCTCCATTAATCAGAGCACTCACTTCCATTGAAATATTGTGATTTATTCCATCCAAGATTTTTTGACGAAAACCTAGAATAAAATCTATTTTCTCATTAAAAAAACTCTCCCCCCAAATCCAAGGGGAAGAAATATCAAATCGATGGACTGCTCCACCAACCTGATGGGCCATTTTCCATGAATTAAGCTTTAACGCTAACATGGGATTGATTTGGTCATAAGTATCAAACGCTGCAACTTTTTTTACATTTTGAGGAAAGAGTTCAGCGTATTTCAAAGCAATTCGTCCCCCATTACTTAATCCACACAGATAGATGGGGACATTTATCTTATGTTTTTCTAGTACTGACGATAAATAATGAACATGATCTTGGAGAGNNNGACCACAAGTATTGTAGCGCAAAACATGAAATGACTCTCTTGCTAAAAAAGCCAGAGAGTCATAACTTGTATAATCGGCAAGTAATCCATTTATTAAAACGAGAACAGGCCGTGATGAATCAAGATGTTGTTCAAATAAAGTGTTCACTATTTTATAGTTATCCTAAAATGGTCCCACCATCGACATTTAATGTTGTTCCATTAATGTATTTTGCATCATCTGATGCTAAGAAAGCATAGGCCGCTGCAATTTCTTCGGGCGCTCCCATTCTTTTCATTGGGCATTTCTCTTCCATCATCGCCACAACTTTCTCTGGCATTTTTGCTACCATTGGCGTTTTAATAAAACCTGGAGCAACAGCATTGATACGGATTTGATCTTTCCCTAATTCTTTAGAAAGAGTCTTCGTCATCGCCACCACTCCAGCTTTAGTTGCTGAGTAGTTAACTTGTCCAAAGTTTCCATAATGAGCAACGACAGAAGCTGCATTTAAAATGACTCCGCCTTTTCCTTCAGCTTTCATTTTAGTTGCGGCCATACGAGTAAGTTTAAAAATTGCGGTCAAATTCACCGCTATAACTTGATCCCATTGATCATCAGTCATTTTTAACAGTGTTGAATCTCTAGTGATCCCTGCATTGTTAACCAGAACATCAATTCCCTTATCAACTTCTGCTTGAATTTTGGCTTGTGTCTCTGCACTTGTCACATCACCTTGGATATAAGTCATTCTGTCTTTAAAAAGACTAGCAAGCTCAGCTTGTTCAAGTGTCGGCATATCGATCAATACGAGATTTGAACCCTCAGCATAAAATCTTTCTGCGGTTGCTCTCCCAATTCCAGAAGCCGCACCAGTGATGAAAACTCTTTTGTTAGTTAATCCACGCATAAATTCTCCTTTATTAATTAATAGTCTAAATCTTTATGTAATGATTGATCGAACGTCGGTTCATCCCATCTAATAGAAAGTGCAGACCACGTATAACCGATTCCTGCCGAAGCTAAGCACACGTGATCACCTTTTTTTAATTTATTTTGTCTTTCCGCCAGACCGATAGAAAGCACTTGGTCGGGAGCCCCGTAGTGACCGAAGTGATCTAAATAAATCGATTGATCCTCTCTAAGCTCTGAAAGTTTTAAAATCTCGTCGTGAGCAGATTTTTTCATGTGTAAAATCGATAAATAATCAATAGGCTTATTCATTGACTGAGTTGAGGCTTCTTTAATCACTTTCATAAAATTATGAATTGAACTTCGCTCTAGACGTTGTCTCATCCCGTCGACGTCTGGCACCTGAAGATAGGTGTCTTCAACTTTTGGATGGTTTCTCGTTGGGTTTTTCGTGCCTCCAGCTGGAACAATGACGTCTAAGCTAAAATCTCCATCAGTAACAAAAGAAGATTCTAAAAGCGGGTTAGGTGCACCTTTTTCTAAAAGAATGGCCGATCCCCCATCTGCTAAATTGTAAAGAAAACGAGAATTCGGATCTTGATAATTCACCAGATCCCCTGTCTTGTGTCCACCTGCGAGTAAAACACGTTTTAAATTTGGATTTGTTTGCATGAGAGATTTCGCCAACATTAATCCTAAAATTTTATTCGAGCAACGGGCGCCAATATCAAAGGCAATGGCGTTTCTTAAACCCAGTTCTCTTTGGACAAAAATTCCCGCTGACCAAACAATATGATCTTTATATTCAGATCCAGTCCAAATCACCATATCAATTGATAATGGATCTATGCCTACTAAAACTTTTTTCGCAGCTTCAACGGCCATCATACTTGGTTGCATGTCTTCAGTAGCACGAGACTTTCTTACGATTCCCATTTTGGTTTTCACCACATGCTCGGGAATTCCTGAAAGGGCCGCGATCTCTTCTCCTGTTTGAAAATGGGGAGGTAACCAAACAGACATGCTGCGAATTCCAATTGAAGTTTCTTTTGAATTATCTTTGTTGGTAAACATATTTATTCCTTATTCGTTAAAAATTTTTTAATCGTATTTCCACACTCAATTGGTTTTTCCATGAAGAAAAAATGGTCCGCCTCGTCTATAAAGGTCAGTTCTGCCACATTGAATTTGGATTTTAAAATTTCTGCATTTTTTGGATCAACAAAACGATCATTGGCCCCGTGAAGAATGAGAGTTGGAAGATGTTTGATTTTTTCATAATCAATATCGCCTGCCAGAAAATTAATTGCGGCCTTATTTTGTTTAATGCTTTCTTCTAAATTAGTTAAATTATTTAATCGGTATTGAAAAATAGTATTATATCTTGCTGGAGAATTGGCCTTTAATGAAGGATGAACGGTACTTTCTGTTCCAAAGAAGGCTTGTTGCTCTTTAGGAAATGTGGAAAACATTCTTAAGCCTTCTTCAGTTAAAGGAGTTGGCGAAAGAAAACCTGCCTTTGTCGGCCCAAGGGTGCAAAGAAAGATCAGGGCGCTTACGAGTTCAGGATGCATTAAGGCCATTTCCTGTACTAAAAATCCGCCCATGCTCGTTCCTAATAAAACTACTTTTTTACCGGGATTTTGTTCTTGAATGTCTTTCCAATGAAAAGCCGCTAAGTCTTTTAAAGAATATTCTGAGGATTGAGTTTCATGTAAGCGCTCACCCATACCCCAATTCTCAAGAGCAACAACGGAAGGAATCTCTGCTACGAGTGGAGCATACATTTGTTTTGAGCAAGCAAAACCTGGTAAAGCATAGATTGCATAATCATTATTCATAATAACCCTGGACTTCATTATCATTAGTACTAAATAAAAAATAATTTTTTGAGACGAAAAGACTCACTCTTTGTAGGTTTTGTGTCAAGAAAAGACCATGATTTTTTTTATAAATTATAACTTTCCTAGTGTTGATCTGATCTATCTAGCTGAAAAGACGAAACTTAGGACCGAGACAAATGCTAGTAAATGATAGACGAGTAAAATATGCAAAACACTCGACTACTTGTTTTCAGAACATTATGATAGGTGTTCTTTATTGAACCCAGTTAAGGAATATGCGCATGAGAGATTTTCAACAATTCGCTCTTTTATCATATTTTAAAATTATTTTATTGCTCGCCCTGAGTGCGTCCACTACTGCTATCCATGCAGGAGAATGGCATAAAGGTGTAAACGCTGGTGTTTATGGCGTAAGAAATTATAAAGTTTATGTATCAGATAAAGCAAAAAAATTAGACCGTCCTGCTCTAGTGGTTTTTATCCATGGCTGCGAACAAGATGCTGAAGAGTTCGCTCGTGGTGCTCGAATGATTGAAGCCAGTGACAAAGAAGGCTTTGTTCTTCTCCTTCCTGAACAAAACAAAAATTATAATCCTTACAAGTGTTGGAACTGGGTATTGCCGGCCAATCTTGGCAGGGCCGGTGAGCCTGAAGTCATTCGTCAAATGACTGATGAAACCATTGAACGATTTAACCTTGATGCTGATCGTGTGTTTGTCGCTGGTATGAGTTCAGGGGCCGGAATGGTAAATATTCTTGGAAACTGTTATCCTGAGAAGTTTAAAGCACTCGCTTCTCACGACGGAACAATGTACAACTCAACCAATGTAGCTCTTGATTACGAAGAAGTTGTGGTAAATGGTCCGTCTGTCGCTCCTTGGATTTCGGCATTTAAAGGTTATCTGTGTGCTAGTTTTGTTGATAAACCAAAATCTATGCCTATCATTATTTTCCATGGA
>JAKLJM010000108.1 GCA_023151145.1 Bacteriovoracaceae bacterium
GAATGATTGGAACCGTTATTCCGGCATCGCGACATTGAGTAACAAAATCAAAATATTTTTTATTATCAAAAAACATTTGAGTCACGATATAGTCAGCACCGGCATCAACCTTTCTTTTTAAGTTTTGAATATCGAGCTTTAAGTTAGGTGCTTCAAAGTGTTTTTCAGGGTATCCTGCTACTCCGACACCAAAGTTAAATGCTTCACATTGAAAACTGCTGTCGAGAAATTTCCCACGATTCATGTCAGAGATTTGTTCAACGAGTTCAGAGGCATAATGATTTTCACTGCGATCTTTCCCGATAACTTTTTTATAATTTGAACCATCTCCGCGCAAAGCTAAAACATTTTGAATACCTAAAAAATTTAGTTCAATTAATGCGTCTTCTGTTTCTTCGCGAGTAAATCCTAAACTTAGCAGGTGGGCAACGGTATCAATTCCAAAACGATTTTGAATAATACCGCAAATCCCAATAGTGCCTGGTCTTTTTTTATAAATTTTTCTCTCAATCGTACCGTCTTCTCTTTCATGATAGTAGGCTTCAGAGGCATGAGCGGTTACATCAATCCAAGGAGGATTCAATGGTTTTAAAACGGTAACGATGTCAATGATATCTTGAACCGTTCTTCCTCTCGGAGGGGGAACGATTTCATAACTAAAGAGTGGGTTTGTTGCCCTTTGAAGATGCTCTATAACTTTCATAGAAAGATACCCTTGTTACTTTAAACATGCCTGTTTGTGATGAATCAAAGTGTATCACAGTCCAATGAAAAAGATGATTACTTTTTGATAAAGTCATTCGGTGTCATATGAATGTCCTTTAGGATTTTTCTTAGGGCATCCCATTCATTATCTTTGGCGTCTTTGAGGTCATCCATGTGATAAAGATTCATCATTGCTTCTTGACCTTTGGGCGTCTGGATAAAATCTTTCATAGATAGAATGATTTGATCTTCGATATCTTTAGGAAAATCTTTGCGAAAGACAACGGGGTCATTTGGAATAGGGCCTGTAATTTTTAGTATTTTGACCTTTTCCCAGACATCGGGATATTGAGTCGCGACTAACTTCCTGGCATCCTGAGGAACACCATTGTCGGGTAAAGTGTGGTATGTCGCTCCGGCTTCGACTCTACCTTGGTAAACCATACTAACAACTGAGTCATGTTTTCCAGCAAAGACATGCTCTTTGAGTTTTATCTTATGGTCATTAAGGGCTTTTTTTGCCAATAGAAAGCCAGATGTGGAAGCAGGATCAACAAAGGCAAAAGTTTTACCATTTAGATCATCGATGGTTTTTGGGCCATCGTGTCTAGCAATTATTTGTCCCCAGTATTCAGCACGGTTTTTAAACATTCCCATTAACCTTGCTCGAGCTTGATATTTATCATGGGCCAAAATATAGCCAAAAGAATTCATGATCGCCATATCAACTCGTTCAGTCCCCATGGATTCTACAACCGCTACAAAGCTCTGAGGCACCACCACTTCAAAACGTTTTTTTAATTTTTGCTCCAAGTACTCTTCTAAAACTCTTCCATTAAGCATAAGTTTTTTTACATCTTGTCCAGGAACTAAAGCAATTTTTATTGGTCTATCGTTAGAACCCAAAGTGTTTGCATAGAGATTTCCACAGATTAAACTCAGTAAGATATAGAATAGAACTTTCATATTTTTTCCTCTTACGTACTATTGTAATAGAGTCTAGACGCCTTTCAAGGGGCATGTTAGTTTCTATGGAAATAGAGAGAATTTATGAATCATATTATTCCATTTAAATCTCGAGGTTTTTCTGGGCCTCATACAGATCATTTGTTATTTCAAGATAATAAAATCTATGTAATGGATAATCATCGTTTGGCGTTATGGGCATGGAGTGATGCTTTAAAATTAACTCAATCTTCCGAGCAATTTAATTTACTTCATATAGATGCACATCCGGATATGTCCGATGCCGCATTAAACGATATTCAAAAATTAGCAATAGATTGGTCAACAATTTCGATAAATGACTATCAACATCTTTGGCAAACTGAATATAATATCCCACTGATTCGCTGGGATAATTATCTAACAATATTTCTCGATCAATTTTCCAAAAGAGTAAATTTTGAAAATACCTTTTCAGCAACACATAAGATGGGCTCGAGTAAAAAGCTAAGACATGACATTCTTCCTCATGAATTATTAAAGTTCATGAACGATTATATTGGTGAAAGGCTTTTTTATAATCCCCATCGCTGGATTGTAAATTTAGATTTAGATTATTTTTTCTCACCTCAACCTGAAAAAGTGATTCTTTTTAGTGATGATGTAATCGATCAAATTGCCAAGTGTATAAAAACCGGAATAGAAAACGATATAATCGCGGTTTGTACAATTGCTCTTAGTCCAGAGTGCAGTGGAAGTTGGGAAAAAGCAGAGTGGCTCTTAGAAAAAATGTTCGGATATAAATTTGATATAAAAGATTAAAATATGCAAAAAAGTTTTTTAGAAAAAAAATTCCCTCAAAATCTATGGTTTGAAAAATTACAACCTGAATTTCGTCAAAAATATTTTTTAGATTTATCTATTTTTTTAGAAATGGCATATAAAAAAGAAACAATTTATCCTGCTGAAGATAACATTTTTAACGCTTTCAAGATGACTGATTTTGATAACGTTAAAGTTGTCATTTTAGGACAAGATCCATATCACCAACCAGGTCAAGCGCATGGGTTGTCGTTTTCTGTTGAAGGGGACACCAAGTTGCCTCCTTCATTAAAAAATATTTTCAAAGAAATGGAAGCTGATTTAGCTATAAAAAACCATACCGGAAATCTTTCTCATTGGGCGAAAGAAGGTGTATTGCTTTTAAATACTTTCTTAACAGTTAAGGAAAGTACTCCTATGGCACACGCTAAGTCTGGCTGGGAAAAGTTTACTGATAGTGTTTTGAAGTCTTTAAACGAAAAAGAGACACCTGTTATCTTTTTATTGTGGGGAGCGCCTTCACAAAAAAAAGAATTATTAATAACGAATCCTCATCATGTCATCTTAAAATCAGTACACCCCTCACCACTCTCTGCACATCGAGGGTTTTTTGGGTGTAAACATTTTTCAAAAACAAACGAAATCTTGAAAAGAAATAAATTAGCTGAAATCAACTGGAGCCTATAGGCTCCAGAAGTTATTTGATTTTTTGATTGTGATGAAGTAAGAATTTTGAGGTCTCATATAGACCTTTTGTTAATCTTTTCATTTCTTGATATTTTTCTTTATCGATTTCTTTCATTTCTTGGTTGGGATTTTCATGACTCCATTTTTTCAATGTTCCTTCATCATTACTTGGAATCATTTCAAAATAATAATCTTTATCTATTAAAGAGATATGAAAAGGTGCATACCAGTTATAGCTAAAGGCAGCTCGGTAACTATCATTTTCTGGATTAAAGAGATCGCGCCCTAAAGAGCGCGTTTTAAATGGTACACCTACGATACTTGCAACAGAAGGCATAACATCCATTTCTGAGGCGATACGTTCATCTACGCTGGGTTGAATATATTTAGGGGAGTAGATTAAGAACGGGACATGGTAACCGTGAGCTTGTCCACGTGCCCAATCCGGAACGTTTGGTGCATTATTATGGGGAAGACCATGATCTCCAAAAACCATAAAAATGGTATTTTTATAATATTTTTCTTTTTTGGCCAATTCAAAAAAACGACCAAGACTATAATCTTGAAGTCTCATAGCATTGTATTCAGCAAGAGATTCAAAGCCATATTCTTTAATTTTCTTCATATCCACTTCTGACTCAGATAACACTTTAAATTGATCAGAGTTTTCTGGAATCGTGTAAGGGCGATGAAAGCCAGCTGATTGAATGATAGCAAAGAAGGGTTTTTCAGAAGAATTTTCTTTTAAAACATTATGTGCTTCTCTGAATAAGTCTAAATCGGAAATACCCCAAACATCGACTCTTGGTGAGCTGTAAGAACCTTCTTCGTAAATTTTTAAATCAGGAATATTGTGGCTTAATACACCTCGAATATTTCCCCAATTAGCAGAGCCTCCTAAAAAATAATATTTTTCATGATCAACGAGATCAGCAATATTTGTATGCTGGTTAACAATGAAAGGGTTTCGGGAGCCAGTTTTGACCTTACTTACGTCAGGAAGAGAAGTGATGGCCGCGAAAACTGAACGAGCAGTGGCAACTGTTGGCGTATAAAAATTTTTAAAAAACATTGACTCTTTTGCAAGTTGATCAAGATAGGGAGTTGGATTAACCATGGATCCACCAATACCAGTTTTATACAGTGCTAAGGACTCCATGATAATGATAACCACATTGGGTTTTTGTCTTCTACGATCTGGATTCTCTGGGTAGGAACGAACAAAATTTAATTTCTTTTCGTCTAAATCTTTCACGCCTAAAAAATTTGCAACGAGGTGATAATTTTTTCTTACCTCTTGTTCATTATAATCAGCATTTCTAAACGAATATGTATCAAATAAATAGAGAACAGGGTTTAATCCTAAATTTGAGGTGAAATTATTGGGTGAATTAAAGGCTTCAGACCATCTTAATGGATATGCTGAAAAATTTCCGTAAATCGACCAGCCCCAGATGGCAGTAAAGGCAAACAAGCCAGGGATTGATTTTTTAAATGAACAAGGTTCTTGATGAAGTTTAGTGAGAATGATTTTTTTAAAAATAAAATAAGTCACAGCAGAGATAATCAATGTTGCGAGAATAAAGAGCGGCCAAGGATATGACTCTTGTACCATTTGCATTGAGATAAGTGGGTTTTTAAAAAACTGTAAAATTGTCGAATTAACTCTAGATTTTAAATATCCATAATAAGCAGCATCTGTAATATAAATAGAAGCTAATGTGAACATGTAGAAAACATTTAAAGAGGTGAGAATAGGGTTCCATTTTGATTTAAGTTTTTTAATTAATAGTAAAAGAATTATTGGTATTAATAGAAATGCTGTAAGTCGAAAATCAAATTTAAAACCTAGATACATGGCCTTAAAAACTGCTGATGATGAAGCGTCAGCAATATCTGAGCGATAGAAAACTAATAAAATAACTCTAAAGAGAGATAGAGTTATTAAATAAAAGCCCATTGTGCGATAGAGAGTGGAAAGTCTTGGTCCAAAAAATTTTTCGATCATAATCAAACCTTTAAATTTAACTTAATATCATTTCAAAATCTTTCATAGTTAATTTTCCAGAGAATATTTCATCGGTATCTGAAGCTAAAAGATCTTGGAAGAGCTGTTTTTTCTGTTCTTGCAATAAGAGAACTTTTTCTTCAACGGAGCCTTTGATGATTGGACGATATACCGTTAAGGTATTTTTTTGACCAATCCTATGTGCTCTATCGATGGCTTGTTGTTCAACGGCAGGGTTCCACCAAGGGTCCATGACAAAGACAAAGCTAGCTGCGGTTAAATTGAGACCAACTCCACCTGCTTTAAGTGAAATAAGAAAGAGTGGGTTGTCGCCTTTTTGAAAAAGTTCAACTTGTTCCTGGCGCTTATTAATTGATTGGGTTCCATCAATTCGCGAAAATTTCCAATGTCTTTCACGTACGTAGTGCTGAATTATATCTAAGTAGGTTGTAAACTGAGAAAAGACAATAGCCTGATGCCCTTCTTCAAAAATGGATTCCAATGTTTCAAGTAGAAATTCAATTTTAGATGAACTTAATTGTTTATAATTTAACTGTTCTGAGCGTTGTTGCCATAAACAATTTTGACGTAGTTGCAAAAGTCCACGCAGAATTTCACCATACTTGGCAGTGGAATTCGCTTGAGTAATACGGGTTTTGATATTTGCCATATTGTTTTCATAGAACTTTTTCTCATCATCACTGAATTCAATGAAATGATTGTTCTCAATTTTTGGTGGCAGGTCATGAAGAACTTGAGCTTTCGTTCTTCGCAAAATAAAGGGCGCGGCTGTTTTTCTAGCGATCATTCTAGATTTGGAGTTAGAAGTTGTTCTAATGAACTGTAAGTCACCCCAAATGCCAGGAATTGATAAGTCTAAAATATTATAAAATTCAGAAAGATCGTTTTCAACCGGAGTACCCGTTAAACAAATTCTAAAATCAGCATTAATTTTTCGCGCACTAAAAGCACCGAGAGATCGAATGTTTTTTAAATGTTGAACTTCATCGAGAATTAAGACATCGAAATGAAATTGCGAGAAAACCTCTTCAGTTTCTCTTTTCATGACGCCGTAACTCGTGAGAATAATTTTGGTATCCTCTGGAAATTCTCTAGCTCCACCGTGATAGATATAGTGTTTCATCTGTGAGAATTTTTTAATTTCATTTTCCCAATTTAGTAAAATCGTCACAGGACATACGATAAGAATTCTTTTTGTTTGATCATAAATACTTTGAAGAAAGGCTATTGTTTGCAGAGTTTTACCTAGACCCATATCATCGGCCAAACAGGCACCGAGCTTTGATTCATGCAAAAAACGTAACCAATGATAACCCGTTTCTTGATACGGACGTAGCGTTGCAGAGAGGTTCTCTGGAAATGGATATTTCGGTAGCTCTGTTAAGGTCGCAAGTCTTTCGCAAAGTTTAATTTCTTCTTCAGTTAAGGCACCATCAATGCCCATTTTTTTCAGTTCAAATAATTCGAAAATTCTCGCCTTATTAAATGGCAGGACAAAACGCTTTAATTTTGATTCAAGGTCTTCAGAGGTCTGATCTTCTGCTTTACCTTCGTATTTCGTGTACTTTTGCATCATTCGAACAAGGTCTCTTTGCTCGTTGGTCAAAAGAATGAGTCCTTTTTTGGTTAAGACTAGTCCATTTTCAATATTGGCTTCTTTTATGACAGTCCAATCTTCTTCCGTCATGGAAAGCTCTAGATCAAACCATTTTGTTGTTGACGAGCGTCTTTCGAATTTAATTCTAGAATTCCACCTTGAAATTTCTTGGCGATCATAAAAAATAGGCAAGTTGTTTAATTCAGCAAACCGATTAAATTCTTGTAGTCCTTCAAATAACTGTTGCGGAGCTATCTTGTAGGACAGTTCTTTTGCTTCTGTAGCATAGTAGGCAAAACGAAAAGCTTGTTCAGAAAATTTTTCATAAAGATTCATGAGAAAGCTTTTCAAGAAATAATTATTATAAATAATTAAAGTATGAAGAGTGTGATCATAGATAATG
>JAKLJM010000109.1 GCA_023151145.1 Bacteriovoracaceae bacterium
GATTCAGACGGCAGAAGGTGGATTAAACGAAGTATCAAACATTTTAATTCGTTTAAGAGAACTTTCAGTGCAATCTGCTTCAGATACTATCGGTGATCAAGAAAGAAAATTCTCTGATCTTGAGTTCCAACAACTTACTCAAGAAATCGAGAGAATTTCAACATCAACTCAGTTTAACGGTAAACAACTGTTAACAGGAGAAGGTGAATCACTTGATTTCCAAATTGGGATTATGAACGACGCTAAGAACGACAGACTTTCTTACCGTCCTCAAGATTCTAATGCCAGAGCAGAAGCATTAGGTGTAGGTGGACTTGGAGTTTTAACCAAGGAAACTTCACAGACGAACTTAGAAACGATTGATGAAGCTATTAACAAGGTAAACTCTAACAGAGCAAATTTAGGGGCCCTTCAAAATAGATTACAATCAACAATTTCTAATTTAGAAGTTCGTTCTGAAAACTTAGCTGCTGCAAATTCTCGTATTAGAGACGCAGATATGGCTTATGAATCAGCAGAAATGACAAAGAGTAATATTCTTTCAAGTTCTGCAACTTCGGTTCTTGCGCAAGCAAATAACTCTGGTTCAGCTGCTCTTAAATTGATCGGTTAATCACAAGTCACTGATCTTTTCATTCACGAAACTACCCAAGAGGCCCCTTCTGAATAGAAGGGGCTTCTTTATTTCGGGCTTTAATTAGAGACATTAATTATTATTAGTGATAGAAGCGAAAAATGAATCCAATTATCAAAGACGATTTTAAAAAGCGTCTTCAAGAAAATATTTCCTCTTACCCAGAAGCTAAAATTCATTCAGCTAAGCTAGATTTAGATTTTGGTTTTGATTGTGAAAATATCGAAAGCCAATTAATTAAAGACAAAGACCATGACCGCGTCCTTTGGATTGGCCTTGATTTGCAAGTTTTACAAACACCATATTCAGAAATTTTAGCCATGCTTACACATGCCAATTTAAAAGATGGAGAACATGCCATTGATCTTGGTGCGGGATACGGCAGAATGGGAATGGTGGTTGGATACTTATTCCCTACCTTACAATTTACAGGTTTTGAATTTGTGAATGAAAGAGTATTAGATGGCAATAAAGTCTATACTCAGCACCATATTAATAATTCAAAAATGATCTACGCTGATTTGGCGGCAGTTGAATTTCAAATTCCAGATGCGGATTTATATTTCATCTATGACTTTGGTTCAAAAAAAGATGTCTATGTTGTTTTGGAAAAACTTCGCGTGAAAGCGCAGTCAAAAAACATTCAGGTCATAGCTCGAGGCGGCGGTGTGAGAAATTGGATCATTCAAGATTTTCCGTGGTTGTCTCAGATGTCTCCGTATGAAGTGTTTCCACACTGGACACTTTTTCGTTCTTAATTTTATTCAAAATAAAATTTTTGATTTTTTTAAAGTTGTGAAATGATTTCTAGTATTTAAAAGGAATCATTTTTAAAACCGGCCCATATTTAATTGCCACAATTAATTTTCAGCCAACCTAACTTCTTGTAACTTCTAATATAACAAGTAAGAAAAACACATCTTATGAATACATGCCAATGGACCTTTCTCCATCAATAAATCCCATATTTGGGAAAAAATGATGATTATTTCCCAAATATGAGCCAAAATGTGCTAAAATGACCATATTTGCACCATCCTAAAAAGGACGAGTTATGATGAAAATATTTATCAAATCAGAATTAGAGGCAAAGAAATTAGGAGCCAATATTCAAATAGCACGCAAGAGAAGAAAAATGTCATTAGTTGAATTGGCTGCAAAATCTTCAATTTCAAAAACAGTGCTTAGTAGGATTGAGGCAGGTGATACTAGTGTCGGATTTGGAAAAGTTTTTAATGTTTTAGATGCATTGGGGTTGCTCACAGGTCTTGCTGATCTTGCAAGTCCTGATATGGATCGGCAGCAAACAATGCAGGAAATAAAAAACTTAAGAGAAGGAGGAAATAAATCAATTCCTGCAAATACAAAGAAAAGTAATCTCGTTAGATATGTCGAATAGAGGTAGTACAATGCAAGAATTTTGGATTTATATATTTATTGATTACGAATATGTTAGATGTGCAAAATTAACAGTCACTGAAGATAGTTTTGAATTAGAGTATGAACAATCATATTTAAATTTAGAAAAGAAAATAGATATTGATCCACAAAACCTACCAACAGACGGCCGAAAATTTACATCAAATGAATTATTTAGTTCTCTATTAGATAGTGCGCCCGATTTTTGGGGACAACAATTACTTAATAAAAAATTTAACGTACCAGAGCTTAATGAGCTCGAGTATGTACTTGCTAATGGATTAGAACACGTTGGAGCTCTTGCTTTCTCTTCAATTCGTCATAGTGAACCAATGCAATTAACAAAAGATGGGTGGAAGCCACATCAAAAAAACCAAGTTGAATTGAATCAAATTATTGAACAAACAGAATTAATGATTAAGGATGCCGATAGAAGCAAATTAAAAGAATTATTTGAGTTTGGTCCAACACTTGGTGGTGGAAAGCCAAAGGTTTCGATTTCCATTGCTGGAAAATATTATTTAGCAAAATATGGTACTTCACTTGATTCTTTGCCTGAGCAAAAAATAGAATATGCAACGATGAAAATGGCCCGCGATATTGGCTTAAAGGTACCAGATATAAAAATTTCAGAGCACTCTGGTAGAAAAGTTTTTATGATTGAGCGTTTTGATAGATGCATAATTGACAGTAATTTAAAACGTTATCATTTTATTAGTGCACTAAGTGTTTGCGGTTGGTATGTGAATTGGCAGAGAGATTGGAGTTATCCAGTATTTTGCGAGTTTATTCGAAAAGCTGGAAAAAACGAACGTGAAATCAAAGAAGATCTTTGCGAATTATTTAAAAGAGTTGCTTTCAATATTGCTGTAAATAACGATGATGATCATCCAAGAAATCATGGATTGCTTTACAAAGACAATAAGTGGCGCCTGGCTCCCCTTTATGATGTATTTCCTAAATCGTCCTCAACCGGAACTTTTATGCTTGCAATGTCTCTAGGAGATCGCTACAGAGAGGCATCAAAAAGAAATTTAATGTCTGCAATCAAATACTTTGAATTAGAAGAATCAAACGCAGAAAAAATTATTGATGATATTAATAAGTTTGTCTCTGAAAAATGGAAAGACTATTTTAGAGAACAGTCAATTAGTGAAGATGTGATTCGAATGTATGAAAATGCATTTTTTTTGAAAATTTAACAAAAACTTTCGAGCGATGTTCTTAAGCAATCCTCAGATGAAGATTAAGAAAATTTCACATTCATCATTAGCTGACTGTTTATGTATTTGTTAAGAAACAGTAAGTGGGTTGATAACTTCAAGTGTTTGTAATTTCAAAATTTAATTTTTTTTCTGAGTCTGGTATCTCATTAGACTTTGGAGAGCATGAACATTTTGAATGTCATACAAAAATGACTATCTCTAATGAAAAATATGATTTAAAAAAATTAGTCGGAAAAAAGATCAATAGTGTTCACTATGAAAAAGATAATCAAATTACTTTCGCGTTTGATGATGTCTCACTTTCTATTAGCCTAGACCCTAAAGACTGGGAAACGCCAGAAGACGTGATATATAAAGATTATCGCGACACTAAAAAACTAATCATTGAGGTAATAACTTAAAAACTAAAATTATGCTGACTGGAAAAATTATAGCCAAAAAATGGCTAAGGATTTTACAAAATTCTCAAAATATCGCCAAAATGGGTATCGGATCTTCGGTCATATTAAAGATATGAACCCTTAAGCACTTACTAACCCAGCCCCATTTTTAATTACCACAATTAACTTTCATCCAATCTAACCTCATGTAATTTTTAAATTCACATAAATAACCGATAAAAACACTTAAGTTTTTAACCGACTACTCCGATCTGTTATTTGTCTGATCAAAACGGTCTGACATTAACAAATCGAGGGAAGGGACCTTCGACTTATTAAGGAGTATTTTATGGGTTTAAGAATTGCAACGAACGTTGCCTCGCAAACGGTTCAAAAGAACTTAAAAGAGGTATCTAATGCAGGTAATGCTGAGTTAGAAAGATTGTCTTCTGGTAAAAGAATCACTAAGGCCGCTGACGATGCTGCCGGATTAGCGATCTCTACTAACTTAGAAGCACAGACAAAAGGTTTAAGACAAGCAACAAGAAACGCGAATGACGGTATCTCGCTTGTTCAAACTGCAGAGGGAGGATTAAACGAAACGACTAACATTCTCGTTCGTTTAAGAGAGTTAACAATCCAAGCTTCTTCTGACACTGTTGGTGAACAAGAAAGAGGATTCCTAGATAAAGAGTATCAACAGTTAACAACAGAGATTGATCGTATTGCTGCTTCTACTACATTTAACGGTACTCAATTGTTAAATGGAGAAGGAAAAGGCTCGATGGATTTCCAAGTTGGTGCCTTTGCTGGTGAACAAAACAGAATTACATTCGACTCTAGTGAGTCAGATTCATCTGCCGATTCAATCGGTGTTGGTGGTACAGGTATCTCTGATAAAGATGTTGCCTTAGATGCTATCTCTTCGGTAGACGGTGCAATTGAAAAAGTTTCAAGTATGCGCGCTAATCTTGGTTCTATTCAATCAAGATTACAATCTACGGTGAAGAACTTAGAAGTTCAAACAATCAACCAGGATGCTGCTAGATCAGTTATTCAGGACGTGGATGTTGCTTCTTCTTCAGCTGCTCTTGCTTCAAACAATGTTGTTAAGAATGCAGCGGTGTCGACTCTTTCTCAAGCTAACCAGATCCCTATGTCAGCGCTCAGACTGATTGGGTAATTGATTGATGATGATGAAGCCTCTCTCCTCTCTGGGAGAGGCTTCTCTCTCGAAAAAAATTATCCAGAGAGAAAAAATTTTTTAAATTAAAAATTTAGTGAACTTAATTTCAAAATATATATTGTGTAATCCGCTTTCAGGTTTAAGGTCCGTTATAAGTTAACTTTTGTCGCTTATAATGATCTTATTCTTAAGCCCAAAACCCTCTCGCTTCCCCGTTCTATTGGTGGGAGGGTTTTTTAGCTTAGAAATTTCTTGTTTAAAGGCTTGAGTAAAGTATTTCGCTCAAATTATTTAACCACCTAAGTGACTAATATTTCAGTAAATCTGAATTATTTTGTCAGTCTTACAACCAAAACACTTAAGTATTTTCCTGATTCAATCGATAGGTTAAGCAACTGACCAAAACAAGTCGGTATTAACAACTAGAGAAGTGGGGACTTCTCAAAACAGGAGAATTTTATGGGTTTAAGAATTGCAACAAACGTAGCTTCACAATCAGTACAAAAGAACTTGAAGGAAGTTTCTAATGCAGGAAATGCTGAATTAGAAAGACTATCTTCTGGTAAGAGAATCACTAAGGCTGCAGACGATGCTGCCGGATTAGCGATCTCTACTAACTTAGAAGCGCAAACTCGCGGTCTAAGACAAGCAACAAGAAACGCGAACGACGGTATCTCTTTAGTACAAACTGCTGAAGGGGGATTGAATGAAACATCAAACATCTTAGTAAGATTAAGAGAGTTAACAATCCAAGCTGCTTCGGACACTGTTGGTGATGCAGAAAGAGGATTCCTCGATAAAGAATACCAACAATTAATGACGGAAGTTGATCGTATCTCTGCTTCGACAACTTTTAACGGTACAAACTTACTAAACGGAGAAGGTAAAGGATCAATGGATTTCCAAGTTGGTGCTTTTGCCGGAGAACAAAACAAAATTACATTTGATTCATCAGAAACAAATGCTTCAGCAGCAGAAATTGGTATCGGTGGATCAACGATTTCAAATAAAGATGATGCTTTAAGCTCAATCTCAACAGTAGATGAGGCGATTGCAAAAGTTTCAAGCCAACGTTCTAACCTTGGTGCGATTCAATCAAGACTTGCTTCAACTGTTAAGAACTTAGAAGTGCAAACAATCAACCAGGACTCTGCAAGATCAGTAATCCAGGACGTAGATGTAGCTTCTTCTTCTGCAGCTCTAGCTTCGAACAACGTGGTGAAGAACGCAGCGGTATCAACATTATCGCAAGCGAACCAAATCCCAATGTCAGCTTTAAGATTATTAAGCTAATTTTAAAAAGATTACTGAGATTAGAAAAAATTTGGAGGAGAGAAATCTCCTCCTTATATTGAAAGACGATAGCTCCTGTTTTTACCCCAATTCCCTCATCTTCGGGTGAGGGTAATTTGGAGAAAAAGATATAGAGGATAAGATGAAAGAAATAGCTCGTGATAGAAATTTTGAAAAAATCATCGTTGAAACAGTACAAAGTCAAACAGCGGTGATTGCTTGGCACTCAGTGAACGGTGTGGTTTCAAAATGTGAGTTACGTGCGAAAGCTTTTAGAAAAGATTATGCTGAAATTGAATTAATTGTAAAAGATGGAAAAAATGATGAGTTTGCAAAAGTACTAGGTGGTAATAGAGTTTTAAATATTTACCTACCAGCTTCATCAATATCTTTTTCAGCACCAATCAAAGGAATTTCTGAAGATTTTAAAATTAAAGTAAGTCTTCCAGAAAGTTATCAGTTTTTCGAAAGAAGAGAAAATGAACGAGTTCAAACAAAAAGAACGAGTCATGTGAGTTTTGAGTTTCAGAAAACACTTTATAAGAAAGTAGTTTTCGACGTAAGTACTGGCGGTTTTTCTTTTATTGTGCCAAGAACAGAAAAAATGAATATCGCTAAGGGAAATATTTTTCCAGTAATGGTTTTAGAGGTAAACGGAAGAAAGATTAAAGTAAAAGCGGAATGTGTAAATAGTTTTTCGGTAGATCGCTTTAAGTTTGAAAATCTACCTTACGGTGGCCATAAAGTTGCCTTTAGATTTCTTACGGTTTCAGTAGAAGATCAAAAATTTTTGAATGGAATAGTTGATGAAATACTTAAAGACACACTGCCATTTGTTGTAAATAAGTAGTTGCTTCTAGGTTCAAGAAAATTTAAAATATCGCCATGAGAATAGTAGCGATATCAGATGTCCATATTAAAGAGCCCGGCGATAATGCAGAAAATTTATTTGTGCACTTCCTTCGTCATCCTACGGTTCAACATGCAGATCATATTTTTTTAT
>JAKLJM010000110.1 GCA_023151145.1 Bacteriovoracaceae bacterium
TATCACCGATGCGATCAGAATAATTTCTTTCGATATCATTGATGGCTTCGGCCAGATTAAATTTAAATCTTTGACCATAGTCTGTGAGATAAACATTTTGTTCACGTTTATCATGGGGATTAACTTTTCTTTCGATATAACCACGTTCTTCCAATTCATTTAAATGAGAAGTCATGGTTTGTTTTTTTAAACCACAGGCAACTCCGATTTCTTTAATGGTTGGAGCTTCTGATTCACAAATAAAAATTAAAACTTCAAGAAATGACGGGCGCAAATCTGTGTAGCCTTTATCTTGTAGGGCAACGAGTAACTCCGTTGAGTACACGCGATATATTTTTTTTAATAAGCTTCCGATGCTTGATACTTTCTTCACCAACGACCTCCAAATGGTACGTCTCTCAGACTAATATCATTTCAAAGTGAAGAATCTCCGTCAAGTCCGAATTTCGAACAATTCTCTGTGTCTAAAAATTGTTTGTGAATACAGGGCAAATAAGAGTATTCGCCCTGCAGTATACTAGAAAAGATTTCTTGAATTTGAAATAGATGTCACTAAACCGCAACCAATCCCGAAGGTGAGTAAGCTCGATCCTCCGTAAGACATCAATGGCAAAGGCACCCCAACGATTGGCAACATCCCTGCCACCATGCTCATATTGATAAAAGTGTGCCAGAAAAAGATCGCCATTACTCCAATGACCACTAAGGAGTCGAACATCTTATTGACGTTCATCGCTAGCCAAATAAGCCGATAAAAAAGAATCATATAAAGAGAAATGAGAAACAACGACCCCACAAAACCATGTTCTTCATTATAAACGGCAAAAACGAAGTCGGTGTGATTTTCAGGTAAATAGTTTAGCGCTCCTTGCGAAGATCTTCTAAAACCTTTGCCAAAAAACTGTCCCGATCCAATGGCAATTTTTGATTGAATGGCATTGTATCCAGATCCTTTGGCATCAAATTCCGGATCTAAAAAGGTAATGATTCTTTTTCTTTGATAATCATGTAATCCAAATTCGTAGACCACTCCAGACAGAACAACTCCAATCACGCCTAAAATCGCGATTGTTTTCCACTTTAGTTTTCTAAAAAATGTCATACTGAAAAAGATCATGAGCACTAATGATCCAGTTCCCAAGTCTGGCTGAACAATAATTAAAAGTGCCGGAATCAGTGTGATAATTCCTGGAATAATTAACTCTCTAAAGCCTATATCTTGCTCTGGTGAAGCTTTGGAGTACCAACGAGCAAGAACTAAAACCATGGCAAGTTTTGCAAACTCCGATGGTTGAAATTTAAAAGATCCAATTCCAATCCAGCGCTGTGCCCCCATTCCCACGTGACCAATGGCCAAAACGAGAACAAGGATCGCCACCATTCCCAAGTAGCCAGGATAGGCCAAACGAAAAAAATTCTTTGGTTGAATAAAACTTATCACAAAGCCGATTGTCCAAGAAACACCGAACCATAATAACTGCGTTTTATATAAACCTTCTTCAGGCCCCACACCTTGGGCGTGAGTCGCAGAATAGAGATTTAAAATCCCAATTAAAAAGATCGCCGTACAAATTCCGAAGAAAAAGAAATCAAATCTTTTTAATTCTTCTCGCCAATTGAAAACCATATTTTTACCTACTCTCCATCACCAGCGGCTACAGGAGCTGCTGCTGTTGGAACTTTATCTAAAGTCCATTGTTTAATTTGAACGCCCTTCTCATCATAGTAATTTTGCGGATTGGATTCCATGATCATCGGTACAGGATTGTTGATATTATCATCAATGACTTCTTTAAATGTCATTTTCTCTTGTCCAATCAATTTATTTTGATAACTAGGATAATATTTATTCATGTAGGCAGAGGCCATAGCTTTTGCAATAGGTCCTGCTCCAGAAGATCCGTGACATCCGTGTTCAACCACAACGCTGAAAGCGATTTTTGGATTCTTAGAAGGTGCATAGCCTGCAAATAAACCATGGTGACGGAAACGATATTCATTGTTTTCACACTTACTGAAAATTTTATCCGCTGAAAACGAAACAACTTGTGATGTACCGGTTTTTCCGGCCATTTGAATTCCTTTTCCTCTTTGAGAATAAGCTGTTCCCCCAGGAACGTTAACCACCTCATATAAAGACTGCTTAATCATTCTCCATGTTGAATCTGACAACTTAAACTGGTGAATGAGTTCTGGTTCATAATTCTTCTTTAACTCACCAGTAGATGAAAAGACTTCTTTGATAACATGTGGACGCCAAAGCTTTCCTTCATTCGCAATTGTCGCGTAAAACATAGCAAGTTGTAACGGAGTCGTGTTAACAAATGACTGACCAATTACACAGGATAAAGTTTCACCCTTTTGCCATTCGACACCCGTACGTTTCTTTTTCCAAGCTTTGGTTGGAATTAAACCGGTTGTTTCGCGCGGTAAAATAATTCCTAAGCGTTGCCCCATCCCAAAAAGAGTGGCGTATTTATGAATGGTATCAATATCAATCTGAGTTCCAATTTTATAATAGTACGTATCGCATGATTCTTTAATTGAACGATAAATATCGACAGAACCATGTCCTTCTTTTTTCCAACAGTGAAAGGTACGTGATCCCATGGGGAATTTTCCAGTACAGTTTACGGTTGTTTTCTCATTTACAATTCCCTCTTCAAGAGCTGCAATGGCAACAAGAGTTTTAAAAACAGAACCTGGTGAATAATGCTCTTGAATAGTTCTGTCACGAAGTGGACGTTTCTCATCCATTACCAGTTGTCCCCAGTAATTAGATGTTAGTCCCGTAGAGAAATTCGATGGATCATAGGCTGGTCTTGAAACCATGGCGATGACTTCCCCTGTTTCAATATCTACTGCGACAGCGGCTCCATCTTTCCCGTCCAGCGCGTGGTAAGCTGCTAGCTGAACGTCTCTATCGATTGTTAAACGAACATTGTTACCTGGAATGGGATTTTTATTATCAACTCCCATATAAAGATCATCTGAACCCACATGACGTTTCATTCTACCTCGGGCATCAACTTCCATAAATTGATAACCATCAGTTCCACGAATATCTAAATCTAATTGCTGTTCAATCCCTGCCTGACCAATAAAGTCTCCCAGCTTATATTCGTATTTGTCGCGCTCACGAAGCTTTGGAAGTTTCTCTTGCGAGATTTCAGAAATATAACCTAGGACGTGTGCCCCAGCATCTTTATCTGTGTATTCACGACTGATAAATGTCTCAATCATAACACCTGGAAGCCTGTGCGCCTCAGTTTCAATGACTGCTACTTCTCGACGTGAAATATTTTTCTTAATAACAACTGGGATATAACGAGCTTGCCCTTGAAATTTTTTTAATGTTTTTTTGATTGAATCTGGATTCATTCCCAAGACTTCGGCAAGGTATTGAATCGTTTCTTCTTTGCTCTCTAAGTATTGTGGAATAATAACCGCATCAAAACGAGGCACGTTATGAGTGAGAAGCACACTATTGCGCGAGAAAACCATTCCTCGCGGTGCTCGCACAATATCTTTTCTTAAACGATTTTCTAACGAATAGTTAAAAAATTGTTTTCCTTTATAAATTTGTAAGTACCAAAGCCTAGCTAAAACCAAGGCAAAGCAAGCAACGACAAGGTTAAACACCATGTCTGCTCGTTCCTGGTGGCTTCGGACTACATCATCTTCACCAAACATGATCTAACCTCTCCTAACCTTCACCCATCAAACCGCGATCTTCAACTCTCCACATCTTATTTAACAAAAAGAAAAATAGTGGGGACAAAAGAGCGATGATGATACTTTGAGGAATAAATCTCCATGCTTTTTCAAACACGTAATGAAAACTTCCCAATTGGATATAAACAAGCAACGAAACAATTAAAAACCAAAAAATTTGGAAGACAAAAGTAATAAGCATCGTCATGCTCCATGACGAAAAATGAATCATGCCTCTTACATATGAAACCACAATACAAATCACAATTCCCGCAACAGTCCCCATCTCCCAACCTTCAACTGAAAAGAAAGAATGGAAATATTGCACGATGAAAATTAAAACTGCCAAATAAGGAGTTTCTAATCTCAACCCCATAAATAAAACAAAAAGAATATTAAAAGGCACACGGTAATTCTCTAAACCCACCATCGGAAAAATAGCTGTAGTAATTAATTCTAAAATAAACAAGAGAATCAGCGTCTTTACCAGAGGTAAGAACATATCTTTTAGCTGAGTTTTCATTTTCTCACCTCGCTACCTGCATTTAATTGTTCCTCAAGCGCTTGCCACTCAAGTTGTTTGTGTTCTTCTTGTTCAAAAACAAGAACCATGACTTCTTCTAATTTAGAAAAATTTACAAAGGGAGTAATCTCGATATGCTGAGTGATACCATAAGTTTCACGTTCAATCTTTGAGATAAAACCGATCTTAATTCCTTTGGGATAAACGTTTCCTAAGCCCGATGTCATGACGATATCATTTAAAATAATAGGCTCCGTACGATTTACGTACTTCATGATACAGCGATTGTTTTTAAAGCCTTCCACAATACCATGGGATCTTAAGCGCTCAACGGTTCCATCCACGCGATTGTTGGCATCTAAAATAGTAATGACATCCGCAAAGTGATCAGTGAGGCGATAAACGTAGCCCACTAAACCTTCCGAACCAGTGACGGCCGATTGGAGTTTTACTCCGTCTTTGAGACCTTTATTGATACGAACAACTTTGTATTCGTTTGAAGAATCCCAAGAAACCACGCGTGCCAAAACTTTTTTTCGCTCGGTCACTTCGCCAAACTTGATCAACTCTCTCAAACGAGTACTTTCTTTGATCGATTCTTGATTAAGAAAAATTTCATTTTGTAGTTCAAAGATTTTTTCTTTAAGAAATTTATTATCCTTACTCGCAGAAACGTTGGCCACGTAATGCTTAAAATATCCCGAAAAGCCACGCTGTACGCTCGTGATGGATTCTTGAACTGGACCTAAAATATCAATGATTAGTTTATCGGCGTAAGAAGTTCGTAAAAAGACATAATCTCTTTGCGACAAGCTATAAATGGCCATAATTAACATGGCGCAATTAATCACAATTTTCGTTCTACGGCCTTCGGTTTCGGTGAAGCTCAAAGGTTTACTCCCTAAAAAATTTAAGATTTTGAAAATTAAGTAAAAGCTTAAAGAAATCCCCACCAATTGCCAATATTCTTTAAGGCATCTTTTTGAACTCTTTACGAAGAAAGAAGTCTCAGTGATAATAATGAAGTTAAAATTTTAACTTCTATCAAGGAATGAAAATGAGCGCGTTCAAGGAAAATAAGACGGCCGGAATCTTCGTTACTATTCTGATCGGTCTTATCATTATCTCGTTTATGTTTACTGGCTATGAATCTTTCCAAATGGGAGCAACGGGCGGAGGAAATGCTGTTGGTCGCGTTGGTGATATGCCAATCAAAATCGAAGAATATCAGAGCGAATATAACCGCCAACTGGAATTTTATAAACAAATTTCAGGTGGAGCGGAACTTACAAGTCAGCAAGTTGAAGCCTTTAAAATTAAAGAAAATACATTAAAAAACATCATCCAACGCAAAATGATGGTGAAATTCTCAACTTTGATCGGTGCACAACCGTCTGAACAAGAAATTAAAGAAGAAATCAAAAAACTTCCATACTTTCAAACTAATAACCAATTTGACATTGAACGCTATAAAGGACTCTTAGCTGCCAATGGTCTTTCACCTCAAGAATTTGAAAAAGACATGATCAATGATCTAAAAATGCGTCAAACTCAGAGTTTAATGCAAAACTTCCCAGTTTCTACTGGCTATATGAATGATATGCAAAACTTTAGAAAGACTTTTTACAATGTAAAAATGCTGACGATTTCTAAAAATGCCCTTAGAAATCAATTACCAGTAACGAACGACGATTTACAAAAATTCCTAGCTGATAAAACAAACTTTGGACGAGTTGAATCGCAATTTAATGAAAGAAAAGAAAGCTTAAACACTCCAGAAGAAGTTAAAGCTCGCCACATTCTCATTACAGATAAAGGTTCAGCAGAAGCTACGCTAAAAGTTGTAGATGAAATCAAAAAAACATTAACTGTTCAAAACTTTCAAAAAATCGCCAATGAAAAAACTGAAGATCCATCTGGAAAAACTAATGGTGGAGACCTAGGTTCTTTTGCTAAAGGTAGAATGGTTCCTGAGTTTGATGAAGTAGCTTTTAACTTAAAACCTGGAACAATTTCTGAGCCTGTAAAGACTCAATTTGGTTATCACTTTATTTTAGTAGAATCTAAAAAACCTGCGGTAACAGCGACATTTGATGCTTATAAAAACAACATCGCCACTGAAATCATCAGAAAAGAAAGAACAGAAGATTTAAAAAAATTAACTGTGGATATTTCAAATCAAGCTAAGGCACTCTTTGATGCTGGAAATGAAGCTGGATTAAATACTCTAGCGGGAAAATACAAATTGAAGTTTGAAGGCAATGTAACGTTAAATCCCATTGATGGTTTTTCAAATGGGAGTTACTTAACTCAAGATCAAATGAAACAAGTCTATGGAAGTGATGCCGTTCATTTATTTGATGATGCAACAAACATCACCATGGTGAAAGCTCAAAAATCGGCAACGGAACAAGCTAGTGATCCTATGAAAATTGAGCAAGATAAAGCTGGATTAAAAATGGCTCTTTCTAGAAAGGTAATGGATTCCATCATCAAAAAACTAGAAAGTGACACTACTGTAAAAATCAACGACAATATTTTACGTTAATAAAATTAGAGAAAATCGTGGCCGATAAAAAGTATAAATTTAAATTAAATGCTGAAGGGAAATTTTACGTCGACGACCAGTGTATCGCTTGCGATGCCTGTGTCGTTGAAGCCCCACGCTTTTTTTCTATGAATGATACTGACGGCCACGCTTTTGTCTCTAAACAACCGACAACCGCACAAGAAATTCAAGAATGTATTGATGCTTTGGAAGGGTGTCCTGTAGAAGCCATTGGACAGGACGGCTAAATGAGAAACTAACCTTATGGTTGTTTTTCAAGCGGAGCTTGGAACTGCAATCCAAGAGCATAGTACTCATCATTTTTAATATTCTTTTT
>JAKLJM010000111.1 GCA_023151145.1 Bacteriovoracaceae bacterium
CGGGCCTTGATTTTTATGATCGTGTGGTGGACAGACTCTTGGCCCGCGGCGTTCAACCTTGGGTGACGCTGTACCACTGGGATCTGCCCGCGGCGCTACAAGCGCGTGGTGGCTGGACCAGACATCAAGTATTCAAATGCCGGTGTTACCCTATCTGGTTCAGTATTTTACTAAATTAAAGAGGGAGTATTGTTTTGCCGAAAGAGATGTAGACTTTAGTCTTCTTTTCTTGAGGTGAATAACAATGTTTAAAATATTTATTATTCTCAGTTTTACTCAGAGTATTTATGCTCAAAACTCTCTATACAATGAGCTCTTAAAAAATCAACAAAAAGACGTATCTGCAATATCAAAATATCCTAAAGAAGTGCTTATCATAAAAAAGGAATCTTTTAGAAGACCTGCTAGTATTACGCCGCAAGAAAGTGAACTTAGTAAGTATAAAGTTAATGAATACCATCGCGCAATTTTTCTCAGTGACTTAGAGGACTGCTATGTGAAGCAGTATAAAAATAAATCATTTATAGAGTCACAATTAATACTTGAAAAAGGTAGTTACATAACAGGGAAAAGACTTAATTCTACTTCTAATTTTTTTATCTTTAAAATAGAGCAAAATGTTTATTTAACTCCATTGATTTGCGTTTCTCCATTAGATTAATTTTAAGATTATAATTTACTAAATATTTCAGAATCCCTTTAGATTGGGCGAATTCTAAAAATAATGAAGACAATTATTACGTATCGCCAATTTTCTACACCACACTTCATTTAAATAACTCTATAGATTTTACTTTTAACGGTTTATGATGATTTAGTTATTCAAAATAACTAACTTTTTGCGTAAGGAATTTTTTAAATTTATTCGATAATAATTTTCCAAGGAGATTAATTATGAAGAAACTGACAATTGTATGTTTGCTGTTATTCAGTGTATTCACTTCGGCCGATAATCGGCAGTCTAATAAAAAAAATGGACATCAAGAAGAAAAAAGGCATAAGCCAGAAATAGTAAAAAATGCTTTTGATGTTCTTCCTCTAAATTCTCCTGTTAAGGAATCTACAGCAAACTTCCTCATTAAAGTTAATGGAAGTTTAGAGATTGATGAAGTGATGTATAAAATCAAAAATGCCGGAAAGATTTTTGAAAAACCAACAAACTTTCAAAAAGCAATCCTTTCGAATGGTCCTGAAGGGAAAGTTTTAAAAGTAAATGTCTCTAAACTGACTCCAGGTTTTTATCAATTATTTGTAAAAATCAAAGACAAAAAACGCAACGAACATTTCTTTAAAACCAAATACAAAGATCATGCGATGTTTGTGATTGATAGCTCTCTTGAAGTTCCAATGCCAGACCCTAAAAAGAATAATGCGACGATCGCTGGTGTTGATACTGATAATGATGGGATTCGAGATGATGTTCAAAGATGGATAAATGAAGAGTTTGGAGATCAGCCTAAGGTTAAAATGGCAATGAGGGAAGCAGCTATTCTTAGACAGCAAAGTTTTCTTAATGTGGATGATAAAAATGCTTCGATTTTAATTTCCAAGAAAAGACTAGATAGTAATTTATGTCTTTATTCAATTGTTGGAAATGACAAAGGGACAAAGCTATTGAACGGCTTAAAGAGTTTATTGCTAAATACAAAAGATAGGATTTATACAGACATAAAAATTAATGCAAATTTTAGTGGGCAATCATATCGGCTTCCAAAAATAAACAGAAGCAATTTGTGCAACTTTGATGTGGATAGCTTTTAAAAAATGAGGTTAAGATGAATTTAATATCACTCATCTCGGTTTTTTTGCTTTGTGCAAGTATGTCACTCTTGGCTGCACCTACTTGTTCGGTAAATGGTACACTGGTAGCTTATACAAATGGTGTCACTACTGATATAGATGATGCTGGAAGCGCTTTGGATAGAATTGAAAAACTCGGTTTAGATGCAGATTTTGATATTAACGTTAGTAAGGTGAACTATGAACTTGTATACAACTACACTGAATCGCTTGCAAAAGATCTTGTTGAAGCTGCCGTTCAACGTTTTCCAACTAGATTTCTAAGAGAGTATGGTCTGAGGGATGGCTATGCGGCTTATCAGCTTTATAGAAATGGAAAAATGACTGCTCCTGCATATTCGAATGAATTAAATTCTATCTCGGAAGCCGTTTTGAATATTTTAGAAGCTTGGATTCGAGAACATGCCAATCAGTCAAAATACCTGGAAACAGTTTTGAAAGTTCACAAATCTTACGAAGACGCTCTCAATAATGGTGAAAGAGTCTTTGCGATCTCTCATTCTCAGGGCGGACTTTTTATGCGTGATGCATTTGAGTTAATTGAATTTCAAGATAAAGAAAAATATTTTTCTAGTTTCCAAGTGGCAACTCCTATAAATGGCTCATTTGGAAAACACTTTGGGCATGCGACACATGAGAAAGATAGATTGATTAGTAGTTTAAGGTTTTTATTTGGTTCATTGGAAAGCAATATTACCCCGGTCAATTGGGTTGTTAATAACGAGTATACGACAATTGGTGATTATATTTTAGATTTCTTTTTAAATCACGGCATGGCGACTACTTATTTATACGATGAAGGAATTAAAAGAGAAGTCGTTAAAAAAATGATCGAAACAGCTCAAAAGCTTGAATCAAATTGTCCTGCACTATTTAGAGCAAGAATTAATTATCAACCAAAGGGGTTATGGGTAACTTTTGATGCAACAGACCCAGAGGACCCAAATATTACCGGGCTAACTTATGAATGGGATTTTGGTAATGGCGACATGCTCGTTACAGATAAAAAAAGAATCAATTATCAATATTCAGAAGAAGGTTATTACGAAGTAAGTTTAAAAGTTAAAGATGCTACAGGGGCCATAAGAAGGGACTATGCAGAGCTAAGTTTGCAATATAGCGAATACTCATTTTTTCTACCCATTGAACCAAGAGGAACATATTTATTTACAGATTGTTCGGATTTAAATCCCTACGGAGCTGATTGCGCGCTTCCAGCAACAAGTCTTGATTTAACTAGCTTATACAACGATCCGAATGTAAATTTGCGAGAAGGCGATATGATTTCTATTTTAGTTGATGGAGGTCGTCCTTGGTATCCAGGAACGATGGGAGGGTATGATCAATTAATAATGACTGTTTTTGAAGGTGATTCAGGGTTTTTATTCCCCGGACCCAACTCCGTTGCAGCAGAAGCGATTTCGCATCCAACTTATGGTAGGAATTTGGCCACAGATATACCCGAAGATAGATTTGTTAACTTTGATACTCTCTATGATGTGACACCAACTTTATTACAGATCCCATATGGCGCAAAAAGATTAAAATTTAGCTTAAATGATCATCATTTTAAGGACAATATTGATCCTCTTGGTAACACGTTAAAAGCTTGGATAAAAATAACGATTATCAGAGGTAGTCAGCCTCAATTAGATTAATTCTAAAAGAAGAGGAGCAAGGCTTTGTTCCTCTTCTTCTAATTCAATTCTTCGGCAACTTCATTTAAATAACTCTATAGATTTAAGTCTTAAAGCATTATGATGATTTGATTATTCAAAATAACTAACTTTTTGCGTAAGGAATTTTTTAGATTTATTCAATAATGATTATGATAGGAGATAAGAATGAAGAAACTGGCAATTGTCTGCTTACTGTTGTTCAGTGTATTCAGTTCGGCCGAAAGTGCTTTTGAAGTTCTTTCCCTGAATTCTCCGGTCAAAGAATCTACCGCCAATTTCCTTATTAAATTTAATCAAAATCTAGAGATTGAAGAAGTCGCGTATCAAATCAAAAATGCCGGAAAAATTTTTGAAAAACCAACAAACTTTCAAAAGGTCATTCTTTCAAATGGTCCTGAAGGTAAAATTTTAAAGGTAAACGTCTCTAAACTGAATTCTGGTTTCTATCAATTATTTGTAAAAATCAAAGATAAAAAAGGTTCTGAACACATGTATAAAACAAAATACAAAGATCACGCGATGTTTGTGATTGAGAGCTCTCTTGAAGTTCCAATGCCTGACCCTAAAAAGAATAATGCGACGATTGCCGGAATTGATTCTGATAATGATGGGATTCGTGATGATATTCAAAGATGGATCAATGAAGAATTTAAAGATCTGCCTAAAGTTAAGATGGCGGTAAGGCAATTAGCGGTAGGGCGACAAAATGATTTGTTAAGTGTTGAGGATAGACAGAAGTCTATATTAGCAGGAAGAAAAATGTTGGGCGATCTAGCATGTCTGACGGTAATAGCAGGATTAGATGAGAGATCAAGAATTGATAGGGAATTAAAAGACAAATTGTTAAATACTAAAGATCGAATTTATGCAGAGATTAAAGCCAACGCTAATTTTAGTGGTCAGCTGTGGATGTTGCCAAATGATATCAATGAAGAAAGGGCAATGTGTAATTTTGATTTAAATAAATTGTAATATTTGACCTTCAAGATTCTGCCCACCTTTAATCCAAATGGATTTTTTACCTATTTTTTAATTTCGAATCCCATGAACTTTTTCAATTAGCAAATTTTCGTGTTATGATGAAAATAATTATTAAAAAGACATCCAAGGAAAAGATTTGATCGTTTCAATAGATAGTGCAATCGAGCACCTGAAAAATGACGACGTCGTCGCAATTCCCACGGAAACTGTTTATGGACTAGCTGCGAGAATTGATTCAGAAACGGCCGTAAAAAAAATTTTTTCTACAAAAGAGCGTCCTTTTTTTGATCCTCTGATTGTTCACGTTGCCTCTATAGATGAAGCGAAATCCCTTACTACAGAATGGACGGATGAGGTCTCAACATTGGCAAGGGCCTTTTGGCCAGGACCATTGACGCTGGTCTTATTAAAATCAGATCGCGTGAGCGATGTTATTACTTCAGGTCTTCCTCGCGTTGGCATAAGAATGCCCAATCATAAAATTGCTCTTGAAATTATCGAACGAGTAGGCGTTCCACTGGCCGCACCATCGGCCAATAAATTTGGAAAAACTTCGCCAACCAAATCACTACACGTAGAAAATGAATTTAAAAAAGAAAATGTGGCCGTCGTAGAAGGCGGAGAGTGTGATATTGGTATTGAGTCCACGGTTTTACTGGTAAAACCACAAGGAAAGACGTTGGAGCTTTCCATTCTTCGTCATGGTGGTGTTTCTAAAACTGAACATATTCAACACCAATTTATCGAAGTTGTTTCTAAAATTGAATCTCCTGGACATATGAAGCATCACTACATGCCAAATATTCCCTTGGTTTTAGTTAATGAAAGTGATTTTCTCACGCCACAATACATATTAAATCGTTTAAACAAAGAAATGAAAAATCTTCCAGATGTAATTGAAGATGTAAAAATTCTAAAACCAAAAAACGATGTGACTCATATCGAAGAAATGGTACTTTCTACAAATTCTTCCCTGGCCGCCAGGGAGTTATACGCAAAACTGCGTGAGAGTTCTGAAAAAACTGGTACGGAAGCCATTTATTTTGTGCTTAGAGATTATCATTTAAAGGAAGAGTGGTTAGGGATTTTAGATCGTTTAACTAAAGCTGCCAGTTTAAAATTTTAATATAAAAAAGCCCCGAATTTCGGGGCTTTTTGTTAGTTAACTCGTTTACAGTTAGCAAGGACAGAGAGGTGGCCCTGAGCATAGCCTAAATTATGATGAGGCAAGAAACGGTTATCATCAATCATACCAAGGACATCTCCATAGCCATTATCAGCGGAAGGACGATTGTCTTCAAATCTTAAAAAGATATAACCACTTCGACCATAGTACTCCGAAATCATCATTACCTCACCATAATGGATGATATTGGGATTTTTTAAACGAGCAACTTCGTTTTCTCCATATAAGAAATGATCTATCGCAAGAGAAATCTCGCGGGAACCGTTTTCTTCGGAAGAAATTTCATACACTTTTAAATGTTCACTTTTATTTATGGCACAATCATATTTCAGTTCACTAACATTATCAGCCAATATATTGAATGAAAGTAAGATCATGGCCAGCATTGATAACATTTTCATACCAACCTCCTCGTTTCTTGTATTCAATTTAATTAATTTTAGATGTTTTGAATCTGATTTTAGGATTCATTTATGATGATCTTGAACAGTTTTACTTCATCATAAAGGCGAAATAAAGAATTTGAAAAGCAAAGACAATCATAAAGATTCCAAAGCCGATTTCAATTTTTGATAAAACTGCTTTTAACTTATTTCCAATTTTTTCAACTGAGATTAATAGAACGATACTACTAAATCCGATAATAGAAACGATCCATAGAATACTAGCAATATTCCATGGATCGTTTTGAAATTCTTTGCGAGAAAATAAACCAATAAAATATAGTAATGCTTTTGGATTTAATAAGTTGGTGATCAAACCTTGCAAGTAAGGATGATGAAATTTTTTTAAGAATGTGGAAGATTCATTTTTTTCCAGTGGATAACTTGGAAAAATAATTTTTATTCCGATATACATCAGATACATACCAGATAAAAAAGCAATCACTTTAAAGATGAGTGGGTTACTGTAAATGAATTGAGTAAATCCAAACAATGTGGCAAATAAAAAACAAGCAATTCCAGTCACAATTCCTAAAACAGTTTGAAAACCAACTGCACGCCCTTTAGATAGGGTGTTGCCAATAATAAGAGTGACATCAGGACCAGGGCTCATGATAGCGCTTAGATGCAAGAGAGCGATCATGATATATAGTGAGTTCATTATTTGCTTTTTTCCCTAATCGCCATAATCATTTTTGAGTCACATAGAAGTTTATTTTCTTCGTTGTAAATTTTGATACTCCACATATGCATGGTTGCCCCTTTGTGGATAACTTCAGCAACGCCGCGAACTCGGCCACTACTTGCCGGACGAAGGTGAGTGGCTTCAATATGCTGACCTAAAGCCATTTCTTTAGCTGGATCGATAATGAGATTTGAACCAATACTGGCTAGAGTTTCTGCTAAAACACAATTAGCACCACCGTGCAAAAGGCGCATTGGTTGAAAGGTTCTTTCATCAACAGGCATAGTGCCAGCAATGGATTTATCGGTTAGTTCAGTAATTTGGATGTCCAAATGTTCCATGAGAGTTTTTTTATTAAATTTATTAACTTCGTCTAAGGAGTAATCTTTAAACCAAATCATTTCATTGTCCTTGTTTAAAAAATCATGCAGGATAAAATGAATTAAAGTGTAGTTAAACTTATAGGTATTGAATATGGAAAAGACTGTTTACAGTGGAAATTATATTAAAGTGACGGAAGAACAAATTGATCAAAATAATTGGGAACGCTGCTATTTGCGCGATGGCGTGATCGTTTTCGCTCAAAAAGATAACGGTAAATTTATAATGATTAATGAACGTCGGCCCCATGAGGATGTTCCAGTTCGATTACGTTTTGTGGCCGGACACATAGAAACTGAGTTGTCAGTGGAAGAGAATGCGAATAAAGAACTTCAAGAAGAAGTTGGCCTAAGGGCTTCTGACATCAATATTTTTTATTCGGTAAAGGCAAGTGGAACAGTAAACAATAGAGTTTATTTTGCCTGGGCCAAAAACTTATCCGAATCAAAAATTCCTAACCCAGATGGGGATGTTATTGTTTCTATTGAAGAGTACACATGGCAGGAGATCATGAATAAATTCATGTCAGATGAACTGAAGTGGAGCCTCTCAACTCTTGGATTTTTAAGGCTTTACCACAAATTCCTTAACCCCATGCCAAAGCTCTAAGGCAACTTGAACTTGTCTTTATAACGATCAATTCCTTCTATGCATTCATATTGTGGAAAATTTACATTTTTTTACTTTTTCGTCGAAACAACAGCTAGAATTTGATAGTGCTCTTTAAAATAAAACGGTAAAACCCTCCTCCCTTGGGACTAAGGATTAAGTGAATTATACTTAAGGAAGGGCTTGTCATTATTTTGTTCACTGTATAAAATTGTAACTCGCCATAATTATTTGGGATTTTTTAAAATGTTGTATCAAAGAACGTTAGCAAAAAAAGTTAAAGTAACAGGAATCGGAATTCATTCTGGTAAAAAAGTTACAATGACTCTTCATCCTGCTGAAGCGGATTTTGGTATTCAATTTAAGCGTACAGATCTTTTAGATGCTCCCTTGCTTAAAGCAGATGCTCAGACAGTAGGGGCAACTGAAAATAATACGACGATTGGTTCCGGTGAAAATGCCGTTCATACAGTGGAGCATTTGCTCTCTTGTTTTTATGGGCTAGGAATTAATAATGTTCTTTGTGAAATCGATGGGCCGGAAGTTCCTATTATGGACGGGTCTGGTGCTTCGTTTGTGTTTCTATTGAAAGAAACCGGAATCGCTACTTTAAACAAATCAAAAAAATTCTTAGTAGTTTTAGAAAAAATTAAAGTTGAAGTTGGTGATAAGTGGGCGACCATTGAGCCGGCTTCAAAGCTCATTATCGATTCTACCATTGTTTTTGCTCACCCAATTATTAAAGAACAAAGAAAAGTATTCGAGTTTTCATGTGAAAACTATATTGAAGAAATTGGCCGTGCCAGAACCTTTGGTCTTTTGCGTGATGTTGATATGCTCAAGAGAAAAGGTCTTATTAAGGGCGGATCCCTTGATAACGCAATCGTTTTAGATGAATTTAAAGTGGTGAACCCTGAAGGCTTACGTTTTTCTGATGAATTCGTTCGTCATAAAATCCTCGATACTATCGGTGATATTTCCCTTTTAGGTTTTGAAATCGCCGGAAAAATTACCACATACAAATCAGGACATAACCTCCATAATCTTCTGTGTAGAAAACTCCTAGAGACTCCTGGGGCGTTTGAAATCGTCACAGCGTCATCACTACAAAAAGAAGCTATCGAAGCTTTTGCACTCCCCCGTGCGATGCTCCCGTCCTTCCAATAGTCATTTAATTCAGCTATATTAAATTAAATTTTTAAAAAATATTATAAAGGCAAAGGATAAAGTCATGAGACTTTCAAAAGGTTTTTGGCAAACGTATAAAGAAATTCCAAACGATGCAGAAATTCCTTCCCATCAATTAATGATGCGAGCGGGATTAATTCATAAATCGGGTGCTGGTCTCTATAATTATCTACCCATGGGTCTTCGCGCGATCAAAAAATTTGAACAAATCATTCGCGACGAGCATGATAAAATTGGCTGTCATGAAATCTCTATGAGCGTTGTAACTCCAGGTGAACTTTGGAAAGAAACTGGACGCTGGGATAAAATGGGCGATTTGATGGCCAAGTTCAAAGATAAGAAAGACCAAGATCTTTGTTTGTCGCCAACCAACGAAGAAGCAGTGACTGATATTTTTAGAAAAACCATTAAATCTTATAAGCAATTGCCAGTCACTCTGTATCAAATTAATACTAAATTTCGCGATGAAATTCGACCACGTTTTGGATTAATGCGCGGACGTGAATTTACCATGAAAGATGCTTACAGCTTTCACATGGATAAAGATTGTCTCGATCGCGTTTATCAAGATATTTATGATTGTTATTGCCGTATTTTTGATCGCGTAGGTCTTGAGTATATTCCTGTTGAAGCAGACGGCGGCGCCATGGCTTCTTCTGATTCTAAGACCCATGAGTTTCAAGTGGTAGCAAATGCAGGTGAAGATGCAATTATTTACTCACCAGAATCTCGTTATGCAGCCAATATTGAAAAGGCACAAACTATTCGTGGGAAATTAAATTTCAAACAATCTAGTGAAGCGATGAAAAACGTTTCAACCCCTAAAATGGCAACGATTGAAGATGTGTGTAGTTTTCTAAAAACGGAAAAGCACCATTCATTAAAGTCGTTGGTATATAAAGCAGTAGTTGCGAATAAAGACGTTTTTGTTCTGGCCCTCTTGTTGGGTGATGATGAATTAAATGAAATCAAACTACAGGCTTTTCTGAAGGCTGAACATTTAATTCAAGCTACCGAAGAAGAAATGAAAAAACTAGGTTTAGTAAAAGGCTTCATTGGTCCAGTGGGGGTTGCAACTAATCTTGTCATAGTTTTTGATAAACAAATTGATTTAAATGCAGCCTATGTCGTTGGGGCAAATGAAGTAGATATGCATACCGAAAACTTCATTCCAAGTCGGGATTTAAAATCAACACAAACTCACGATCTTCGTTTAGCTAAAGAAGGTGACTATACTCTCGACGGTAAGCATCTTGTGGTTGTAAAGCGCGGAATCGAAGTTGGACACGTTTTTCAATTAGGTGATAAGTACACTAAAGGAATGAGCGTTCAGGTTCTGGATAAAAATGGAAAATTAGCTACACCATTGATGGGGTGCTATGGAATCGGAGTAACTCGCGTTGTGGCTGCTGCTATTGAGCAAAGTCATGATGAAAATGGTATTATATGGCCAAAAGCTATTGCTCCTTACCAAATCTACTTTGCAACGATTGTAAAAAAAGAAGAAACTAAAAAGCTAGCAGATGAAATCTATAGCGATTTATTAAAAGCTGGATTTGAAGTTTTATATGACGATCGCGATCAAGGTCCAGGTTTTAAGTTTAAGGATGCAGATCTCATTGGTCTTCCTATTCGTTTAGTTTTAGGAGAAAGAGATTACGAAGCATCTGGAGAGTTAGAAATTGTGACTAGAAAAGGGGCTCAATCTTTTAAAGTAAAAAAAGAAAATCTCGTAACAGAATTAAAACGAGTTTGGGATAGCATTTGATGGAATTTGATATTGTAATTGGAATTCACAGTATTGCTGAGCTTTTACGTGCGAAAAGAAGAAGAATTCTACATGTCTTTGCTTCAGAGGAATCTCTAGATGAGTTAAAAAAACGTGAAGGAATTTCGAAAAACGAAATTCCTGCGGACAAATTAATTTTAAGAGCAACTCACGACGTACAAGAAGAAGCCAAAAAATGGTATAAAAAAGCAGACTATGAATACCAGCGAGTACCATCAAATATTTTTGTTATTGCTGAGCCTGTTCCTGCAAAAGATTTAAATTGGCTTTATGACGAAATGATTAGTCGTGACTCGTTTAAGCTACTGGCTCTCGATCAAGTAACTGACGTTCATAACGGTGCAGCCATTATGAGAACAGCTGCCTTCTATGGCGTTGATGCCATCATGCTCTCAAGCAGATCATCATTTGGAATAGGTCCAGGTTTCAATAGAATTGCTTCTGGAGCTGTCGAGTATATTGAGGTTGTAAAAGTATCAGCATTACCAAAAACTCTGACAAAATTATCTGAAATGGGCGTGCAAATAATTGGCTTTTCTGAACACGCCAAAGAATCATTAAGCACAATTCAGGTTCAAAATAAGACCTGTTTAGTACTAGGAGCAGAAGATTTTGGTTTATCAAATGCCGTTGAAAGACTTTTGACATCCATTGTCGCATTAAAGCCTCAGGGCAAAATCAAATCTTTAAATGTTTCCGTTGCAGCAGCTGTGGCAATGGAAAAGATTTTTGGAGAAAAGTAAAAAAAAACTTGCCATAAGTTTTTGGGTCAATTATAAATTTGTCTCACTAGCTTATGAAACTTGGCTGACCTAGCTCAGTTGGTAGAGCATCGGTTTTGTAAACCGACGGTCGCAGGTTCGATTCCTGTGGTCAGCTCCAGTTCAAAGCAAGTACAGATAGTCCCGGAGAGATTGCCGAGTGGCCAAAGGCAACAGACTGTAAATCTGTCGGTTTATACCTTCGAAGGTTCGAATCCTTCTCTCTCCACCATCTTTAACATTTTTAATATGCGGGCGTAGCTCAGTTGGTAGAGCGCCACCCTTCCAAGGTGGATGTCGCAAGTTCGAATCTTGTCGCCCGCTCCAATTTTTTACTTCACTTATAATTTCATTTACTAATAGATTTAATTTTTATTATTATGTCGATCGTTAGCCTTATCCCGAACTAGTAGAAAGTACTTGAGGATAATGCTCTCGTGGCTCAGTGGTAGAGCACTCCCTTGGTAAGGGAGAGGTCATGGGTTCAATTCCCATCGGGAGCTCCATTTTTTCCTCTTGTCACGGGCCACTTGCTCGGGCATACTGTTGACACATTTTGAAGAAAATAATAATTGGATTTTAAAATATTTTGATTCCAACGAAGAAGGAGACCATACCATGGCTAAGGAAAAATTTGATCGTAGTAAACCACACGTAAACATCGGAACAATTGGTCACGTTGACCACGGTAAGACGACATTAACAGCAGCAATTACAATGACAATGGCGAAGATCCACGGTGGAGCAGCGAAGTCATA
>JAKLJM010000112.1 GCA_023151145.1 Bacteriovoracaceae bacterium
GCTAAGCCAAATTTAAAAGATGCTTATGGTTTTGTATCAGGCAAAGAAATGCTCTTTTTAGATTTATTTAAGGAAAGCAAATGAATAAAAGAATCATTCGATACTCTTTCGGTGTGCTTTCGATGCATTCGGGACAAGTTGTAATACCTAATACAACCCCGCCGGATTATTAAAGAATTTTGCTTATCGAAACTAACTACCTCTCTTTCACGTAGTTCGAGCGGTAGTTAGTTTCTAGCAAAATAAATAGTTGGCGGGGTTAATTAACAGAAAAAGACAGGAGAAAAAATGGATTCAAACAAAAAAGAAAAGATGGGTTTTATAGAGTCAGAAAAATTAAGATTGATGAATGGCTGGCAAAGAATTGAAATGCAGAAAAAAGAAATTTCAAAAAATGGAAGTTTTAAAATGAAGATTGATGCATTCTTTAAGTATCCATTACTAAAAATTCATTACATCTTTTTAACCTTGGAACTCATCAGACTAGATGCACTTTATCGATTTGAGGAAGGACTTACTGCAAAGAGATACTTTGGTCAGCAATTCAAAATTCTAAAGTCAATTAAATCATCAACTCCACTTTTTGAAACCTTTAGCGATCTTTTAAAAAGAGGAGAACTTTTCGAGGGTGAAGACTACGAATTAAATGAATGTATCAGCTATTACATTAAGAAAAACCAAGGACTATAATGGCAAAAAACGTTAATTACTTTTCAGACATTTCATTATATAAAAGCGAAAATGACGGGGGGAAATCCCCTGATTCGCTCTTTAAAAATTTAATATGGGGAATTGATGAAGTATGTAGTTTTACTACATATGCGAAAGGTACGATTTATAATCTCGTAAGTCGAGGTGAAATTCCGTATCGGACGCGAGGGAGAAAGAAAAGACTGGTTTTCATTCCAAGTGAAATCATTGCATGGTTCAAAGGAGAATGAAAATTATGGGAAGAAGTGATTACAAAAAACTCAAAGGAGTTCCTGGAATTTATGTCAATAATAAATCCGGCCATTACCTTGCTGAAAAAAGAATTGGTGGAAAACTTCATTCGGCGACTTTTAAGTCGGCCTATGAAACCAAGCAATGGCGAAAACTTTTTGATGGAAAAAGCTACAAGCTAGCAACACCTGATAGTCAGTGTTCAACTCTAAAAGAAGTTTGGGAAGTTATGCAGAAAGTGCACTTCCCGACCTTAGCAACTTCAACCAAAGACATTTGGCGAAGACGCTATAAACTTTTAGAGACTATCGAACATTTGCCAATGGATCAAATCACGCCATCAAAAATTACTGATTGGGTTCAATACTGGGTTTCGATATTTAGTAATGACGAATACCAATCAGGGCGAGGCAAAGCCGGAAGATGCAACTTAAACAATGAGCTTAATATGTTTGTTTCAATTTTTAATTGGTACAAACAAAGCGAGCAATTTGAAAAAGAAGCATTACCACTTACGAATCCAGTTAAGACCAAACATAAAAAGTTAGGTTTCATAAAGCCGTTACCAGATAAGAGAAAGCAAATTAATGTCAAAGATGCTTTTCTCTTTTTTGATTTTTTAAAACCGCTTTATAGGGATCTAGCGATGATGCAATTTTACTGTGCTGGTCGAGTTGGTGAAGTGGCAGGAATGCAATGGAGTAATATTGATTTGAAAAACAGACGACTTTTAATCAAGCAGACTTGTGTGTGGGATGCTGGAAGTAAAATGTTTTTGGAGCTTAAAGGCTTTCCAAAAAATCGAGAGCCGCGTCCTGTTTATATCACTGATGAGATTATGGAAGTTTTAAATCGTAGACTGGCCTTTAGATTGCCGAATAACGATTATGTTTTTCACGTTGATGGCAGTCCACTGAACTATGGCACTATTCAGGTTAATTACCGAGCAGGGCAAAGAAAAAGTGGCGTGCCTTACACGGGAACACATATTCTTCGTCATGGAATGGCCAAGCTTGCAAGACAAGTTGGTGGTGGTTTAGATGCCGTTTTAGCAATGACTGGTCATAAAGATTTAAAGCTCGCTGATCACTATTCAAAATCAACAGAGGACGATCAAAAAGAGTTTTCACAAAAGATTATGGAGCATATTCGAAAGCAAAAACAGAATGAGACTCTTAACCAATTTGATGAATCTCAGTCGGAATCAAGTTTTGAAAACGTGATATGCCTTAGAAAGTTTAAGACTGGAACAAATAGCTAAAATTTGATAATTTAGTCGGAATTTGAAGTCGGAATAGGTCGGAATGAAAATTTCCGACCTATTTTTCATTAACAATTTTAATAAGATAAAAACGTATGCCCGAACTACCCGAGAAAATGAAACATCAGAAACATTTTATTAATTTTAACAACTTGGATTGATTAATTTTCGATAGTCACGTTTTGTTTTTAATTTTATTTAATTTTATTTCATTCGTTTTAATTTGTTCTATAAACTTTAGAAGCATGATTGTCGGTTCGTTTACATAGCTTAATTCTTGTAACTTTAAAAAATGACTATATATTCTCTTTGGTCCATAAAATTCAAAGCCATTTTTCTTACAAAATACTTCAAAACTTTTCTCATCAGCTCCTGAAATTTTACCTGCAACCAGAACTGCTTTCATCTTTGTGCTTTTATGAATCATTCCTTTCTTAATTAAGTCTTTTTTTAAGGCATTAAAAATTTCATTTCTGTAATTCTTATTTGTAAAAACCTTATATCGTCCCTCAATTTTATTTTGATTTTCTTTCAAATCTTTAAACATAACACCAAAGCTATTTAAGTAAGATTTTACTTCAATTACAAGACATTCATTTTTTTCTGAATTAAATGCAATCAGATCTAGTTCAATAGAAGGTATCGTACTTTTCCCAATCTTATTCTTTTGGTTTTTACTTAGACTTACCATATGCCTTGAACGACACCAATATCCTTCATTTTCAAATATAGGTTTAACTATTTCTTCAAAGGCATTCAAAGATTAAACCATTTTATCAGCAGTAATCTTTTTATTTGCTTCAATTAATTTACAAACTTCTTTAATTACATGCCACATAAGAACAGGTGGAATTGCATTTCCAATTTGTTTATACGCTTGGGTTTCACTCACTGAAAACTTAAAGCTATCTGGAAATGATTGTATTCTAGCAGCTTCGCGTGGGGTGAAACGTCTATAAAGTTCATCTTTGGGAGAAACTAATAAAATAGGATCTCTAGAATAAATACTCACCTTCGCAAGATGACTAGTTACAGTGAGACAAGGCTTATCTAGATCTTGAGCTAACGCTCTTTTCATATTTGGCTTTGCGTTTTTTACGCCCTCTACGGCTTTTTTTGAAAAGTAATATTTTGGATTATCAATCTTTAATTTTTCAATAACACTTCTCAATGTTACTAATTCTGATTTATTTTTAGAATTTATCCCATGCGTTTCTAATGGAAATTTGAATTCACCTTTTAAATCATTTCTTACTCCCACCATTATTAATCGTTCTCTTTTTTGTGGAATACCATAATCAGTTGCTTTTAAAATTTTAAAATAAACTCGATAGCCTACACTCTCAAACTTCTTTTTGGCCATTTTAAAATATTTACCTTCATTTAGCGTGTAAAAACCTTTTACATTTTCCGCAATAAATATTTTAGGTTTTACCTGATTCACAACTCTGGCCATTTCCCAAAACAGTTGTCCTTGTTTTGAATCCGGATTTTTAGTTGGGTTTAAAGTTGAAAAAGATTGGCAGGGAAATCCCCCTAATACGATATCAGATTCATTAAGTTCAAAATCAAGCATTCGAATATCTTCGACTTCAGCTTTGTGTTCAAAATTTTCATTATATGTTTCAATACAATATTTATCTATATCAGAAGCATGTACAATTTTTATTCCTGTCTTTGGATATTTTTTTCCTAAATATTCAAATCCTCCAATTACACCTAAATCTGCTCCACCGCATCCGCAAAAAAGAGAGATTGCTTTAAGCTTTTGCATTCATCCTCCTGATGAAACTATTCAATAACTTTATTCTAATCTATTTTTATAAAATTATCTGAAATTCCTTTAAACTCAATCCTGTAGGTAATTGGCTCGGCAAATATTTCCCCTTTACTCCAAGCAGAAACAGGGTCATTTATAACGAACAAAAACACTCCATCTTTTGTGAAGTAAATTCTATAAATAAAAAAGTTATCTCTATGTTGTTCCGCAGCCAACCATTCATTTCTTGTTAGATTTATAGTTTCAATAATATCTTCATTGGGCTTTGTTACACGCCTAGTACTTTTAACTTCGATAAATATTGATTGTCCTTTTTTATCACCATTAGTCCTTACAGATTGAATATCAAAACCAAGACCTCTTTGCTTACCAAGACTTAAAACTCGCAATATATGAGTTGAACTATATTCAGCAACTTTTTTCTTTTCATATTCAAAAACAAATTTTTCTCCAAGGTCACCAAGCTCTGTTGTATCCATTGCTACAGATTCAAAACCTAGCTGCTGTCTTCCTACGATAGCATCTGTACTCGTTTCAAATACTTTTTTATCCTGAAATGCAAGTCGTGCAAAAAACTTACTATAATCTTTTCTTAGAATGCTAATCTCATTATCTTTATATCCATACGGATCAAACAAAAGATATGAATAGTCTTCCTGTAAAAATTCTTTTATAGCGAACTTTTCGGCATCATTTAATTTAATTAATTGTCCACCAATAGTAATTAAATTCGATAGCTCCATATAATTTAATAATTCTCGAATATGCTGCTTTGAGTACGATGATGCTTTTCCTTCAAAATGAACAACATTAACAATTCTTTTTTGCCTAAACACCATTATTTCTTTGAGTACTATTTTTGGTGTAACCCATCCTTGAAGTACATCAAGAGATGAAAGAACATAATAACCAACTTCATCTATTGTTAAATCAAGTGAAAATCTTTTTGCTTCATCAAGTAACTGTATTATAAATACACAAGGCCTAATTCTTAGTTCTTGCATCCTTTTCTCTAAGATTGTATCTACGCTTTCCATTCCATTTGGAAATTGAAACTTAAAACAGAATTCTTTAAAAAATGCTGGCTGATCATTTGTTTCTAATAATCGTTTAGTCTGATCAGCAATATATACAAAGCCGTCTTCTGTATAATACATCCCAAATAATTTTCCAGCGATTTCAGTTCGATGATTGTCTAAAGTTTTAACTTCCGCCGAATTTAGAAAGCGTGACAATTTATTATTAAATGCCTCTGCAAAAGTAGAATCCTGACATGGGCAAATCTCTTGAATAATTGACGCATACAGCATCAATAAGTCGTCCATTTGATTTTTGGATTTACCACGAACCATTGCACATCGCACAAGGTTTGCAGAATTATAAACTCTCTTTATTTCATTCTTTGTCATTTTAATATTTTATGCCAAAAATGAAATTCATCAATAAGATTTATAAGTATACTTTTGACTTTTGACCCAATTCAAAAATATTATGCCTTATGAGAAATTTTGAATTAAGTTACCCAAATAAAATCATCAAACATCTTGAGTCTTTATCAACTGAAACTCTATTTATAAAAGAATTGAATGCTCTTAAGAATTTAGAAAAAATAGTAAGCATTGAAGTGCTAGCAGAGGCTGTTGATAACATTTCAAGGAATGGACTTCCTCCAAATGGTAAGTTAAGTCTATATCCATTAACAGATCTTGAGCGACATCCAGAGGTTTTGGCTTTATTTCAAGGTAATCAAGAATCAAACTTTAAAAAATCAATCTCTGTTGAAGAAATTCCTGAATCCCCATTGCTTTAAATTTAACCTGACATTATTTAATCAATTACAAAAATCATTTTAGATTATCTTAAGATAAAGCAATAAATAACAATAGTTCAGTCTTTTTGATCTAATCAGACCTTGTCTATTCAGACACTAACGTTTTTAATTATATTTATACATATATTCACTAGCGGAGACTAAAATGTCATATAAAAATAGAACCTATGTTGCATTCGATGGCGATAAAGATATCCATTATTATAGATTAATGATGGCCTGGAAACAAAACGATCATACTAATTTTAATTTTTATGATGCACACGACATTACTCAAAGCAGAGATAGCAGTTCTGAAGAGACAATCAAAAGAAGTCTTCAAGTTCGAATGAACGAAAGTAAAGTTTTTGTTTTATTGGTTGGTGAAAGTACCAAGTATTTATATAAATTTGTAAAATGGGAAATTGAGCAAGCTCTTAAAAGAGACCTGCCAATTATTGTAGTTAATTTAAATGGTACAAGACAAATCGATGTAGATAGATGTCCAAGTATATTAAAAGATCACAAAGCCCTTCATGTAAGCTTTAATGCAGCTATTTTACAAAAAGCACTAGAAGAATGGCCATCTAGTTATGAAAGAATTAAATCTGACTCTTCTTCTGGACCATTTTATTACAATGAAAATACTTACAAATCATTAGGAATATAAATGATTTCTAAAAAGCTGCTTTATTTAAAATTAATTATAAATACATTGTATTGGAAAAATTATTTTTCTTACACAGAAACAGCAGAATCTGTATTCTCTACTTATGGTTTTTTTTGGGCAGTTACGGAAATAACTGAAAACTTTACCCCTTATACAATAAAGCCATTTATTAACTCAAATTGGTCCCTTGTCTTATCAATCGGAATAATTGTCGGCTTTTTTATATCAGTCTACAAAACTCTCCCTAAGACTGAAGCTCATTATAAATTTAGAAACGCTGAAATTTTTGCAGGATTCATGATTAATGATTTTTTTAAAATACAAGGTGACAAAGTAATTTCATTCAATACTGATGCTCATATCAAGACACACAACGAGAATGGATTCATTTCTGAAAAAAGTATCCAAGGCCAATGGCGAAAAGCAATTTCCATTGATTTAACAAACACAGAAACATTAGTCAGTAAATCAATCAATGATGAGGGTTATACTTTACCAATGCAAGTAGGCTCTGTAATTACGTTAAAAAATGATGGTGTAAATTATTATTTATTAACATTAACTAATCTTAGTCAAACTGGTCACGTTGTAAATTCAAATTTTACCGACATACAAAATTCTCTTTATTCTTTATGGCAATATCTACATA
>JAKLJM010000113.1 GCA_023151145.1 Bacteriovoracaceae bacterium
TTTGCCTTAGCTTCAACAGCTCATCCCTACATCCTCTCATTGGATGCCGATGAAGCACTTTCCCCTCAGTTAATAGAAAGTATTAAAGCTGCTAAAAGAAATTTTAAAGCAAAAGCCTATAGCTTTCATCGTTTAACAAATTATGTAGATCAGTGGATTTTTCACTGCGGATGGTATCCAGATACAAAACTTCGCCTCATTCATCGAGATTTTGCTGACTGGAGAGGCACTAATCCTCACGATATTCTCACACTTAAAGTTCCAACCGAAGTCGTTCACTTAAAAGGTGACCTGCTTCATTATAGTTATGATTCCATTTCTGGACATATTACTCAAACAAACAAATTTACCAACATTGCTGCCCAAGCGGCTTTTGATAAGGGACAACGTTCGTCTCTTTTTAAAATTGTCACCAGACCAGTTTTTAAATTTCTACGCGACTACTTTTGGAAACGTGGTTTTCTTGATGGTCGTTACGGATTTATTATTTGTTTTATAAATGCCTTAGCAGCAATGCTCAAGTACGCTAAGCTCTTTGAGATTCAGCAAGGAAAAAAACCTTGAAAATCGTTATCCAGCACCATATTCCACTCCCCGTCCATGGCTACGGTGGAACTGAACGAATTGTTTTTTGGCATATGAAAGAACTCGCTCGTTTAGGTCATCAAGTTTATTTTATTGGTCCAAGTAAAAGTGATGTTGAGAAATACGGCATTATTCATTTAAAAGACGATACTAATAATTACGATGTATGGAAAAATCTCATTCCAACGGATGCAGATATTATTCACTTAAACTACAACGCTAAACTTCCAGGTAAAATTCCAACTATAAACACCGTTCACGGCAATGGACAACCTGGTGAAATATTAAAAGAGAATTCTGTTTTTGTTTCTAAGGCCCATGCCCATTTGCATGGATCACAAGTTTATATTCACAATGCCCTCGATTTTTCTGAGTATCCGATAAGTGAAGAATTACTTAATCAAAAACTACATTGGAATAATTTTTTATTTTTAGCAAAAGCCTCTTGGAAAGTAAAAAATTTAAAACATTGTGTCGAAGCCTGTCGTAAAGCTAAAAAACATTTACATGTCGCTGGTGGAAGATGGTGGGGTCTCTCACGATTCATTCATTCTTATGGAATCATTGGTGGAGAAAAAAAACTCGAACTTTTAAAACTTTCAGATGCCTTACTCTTTCCGGTGAGATGGCCTGAACCGTTTGGAATAGCAGTGGTCGAAGCCATGGCTTACGGACTTCCCGTCATTGGCTCTCCCTATGGCAGTTTACCTGAACTCATCTCTTCTGATGTCGGATTTATTGCCAATAATCGCGAACATTTAATTGAGCTTGTAAAATCAAACTCTAAAACATTTGACCGAAAAACCATCCGCGCGTATGCAGAAAAAAACTTTTCTATTAATCAATACACTCTTCGCTATTTAGAGCTATATGAAAAAATTATCAAAGGTGAAGTACTGAATCCAATCTCACTAACTCTAAACAGAAGTGAAAAAGCCGAAACCTTGCTTCCTTTTTAATTTTCATTCATAAACAGAGTGAGAATTGCTTGTAATTCATGTACTTTTTCAAAATGCGGCCAATGTCCACAATTTTTCAATTCACTAGTTTTAAGTTTTTTCACTAATGGACACTCTGTTTTAAAAGAGTCTAAAACAAAATAGCGATCACTATCACCAATTATTTGCAGAGCAGGGCCTAAATACTCTTGATATTTTTTAAAATTAAAATTCATTTTTAAGGCTCGATACCAATTTAACATTCGAGACAATTGTTCTTTACTGTGCCAACTTTTAACAAATTCTGCATTCTCTTCTTTTGTAAATATTCGCTCTTTACAGCCAGATCTTAAAGCACCTTTTAAATTTCTAAAATTATTTCGGGCCAAAAAAGTTTCTGCTAAAAAGGGAACCTTAAAAAAGAACATATACCAGCTATTAAGCCATTGTTTGGGATTTCTAATCAAGGCATTTCTAAAAAGCATCGGATGCGGGACACTTATTGTAGCTAGTTTTATAACTCGCAATGGATTTAGATGAGTAAAATGCCATGCCAGCATTCCGCCCCAATCATGCCCAACCAGAATAATTTTTTCTACCTTAAGTTTTTGTAAAATGTCCTCAATATCTGAAGCTAGAAATTCTAAATCATAAAGCGCTATTTCCTCTGGGGAATAAGTTGGATAATAACCACGCAACGTAGGAATAATCACATCATGGCCGAGACTTTGAAGATGCTCTCCAATTTTAAACCAAGAGTGAGCCTTATCAGGAAAACCGTGCAAAATCACAATCGGACACTTTTCGCCTGAATGAGGTTGCCCCTTTAAAATTTCTACTTCGAAAGTTTTATGTTCAATCATTATTTGCATTTTTTTACATATCCTATTTTTTTCTTTTAAGTCATAATATTTTTATGGCAAATCCAAATACTCGAACACAGCTGACTAAAGCATTTACTTTTGTAAACCTAAAAGGAATACCAGGGCCAAGAAATTGGGCTTTTTATCAGTATACCAAATTTTTTCAAAAAGATATTCTTGGCGCTTTTACTCAAGTTCATCATGATTATGGCGATATCGGAAGTTTTCCATGGCCCATGAACTCGGTCATTATTTACTCTCCAGAAATGATTAAAAGAGTATTAGTGGATCAAAACAAAAAGTACATTAAAGGCGAACAAATCGAAGAATTAAGGGCCATCGTTGGTAACGGGTTAGCGACCAATAATGATCATAGTTCTTGGGTAAGAAATCGCAGTATTGTCTCTAAAGAATTTAATTCCAGGGCCATCCAACTCACCATGCACGAAATTCATTCAATTATTGTTGAAAAAATAAAATCTTGGATGAGTTACAGTGAAGAAGCTGTTGAAATTTGTGAAGAAATGAAACATCTGACTTTTGTCATTGCTTGCCAAATTTTTTTAGGGAAACGATTTTCTGAAGCAGAAGCAAAAAAAGTAAATGAAGCAGTACATTTCACTTCGATCGTAACTTACGAACGAATATTTCAGTTATTTCCACTTCCTTATTGGCTTCCCATCAAGAAAAACATTGTTTTTAATAATCATTTCGATTTCTTGAATAATCTTGTTATGGGACTCATCAAAGAAGAGAAAGATAAAGGCATAAAGGCTAATCCAAAGAGTATTCTTGAAAGACTTGTGCATGCAGTTGATGATGAAACAAAAACCAAACTTACAGATGATGAATTAAGGGATGAAGTTTTAACCATGATGTTGGCTGGACACGAAACTTCTGCCCATTCTTTAGCTTGGACTTTAGGCTTATTAGCAAAGCACCCCGAAATTCAAGAACGATTAAGAAACGAAATTCTGACGTTATCAAATGATCAATTGAGCTTAGAAAATATATTGGGATTAACTCTTCTGCAAAATGTTCTTAAAGAATCCATGCGTCTTTATCCTGCCTTTCCAGTGCTTTCCAGAAAAGCCAAAGAAGATGATACCTTAGGTCCCTATCATATTCCTAAAGAGACCAATGTGGTTATACCAATTTATGTTCTGCAACGATCGGAAAAATTCTTTAAAGATCCACTAGTTTTTAATCCAGATCGTTTTCACGATTCTTCCATTGAAAAAAATTACACCTTCATGCCATTTTCAAGAGGACCTAGACGTTGTGTGGCCGAACAATTTGCCATTGTTGAGATGAGTATGGTGATTATTGAAATTCTTAAGAATTTTCGCTTAGAACTTAAAAGCTTGGAACTTCCAAAAGAAATTGCCTCTGTGAGCCTAAAACCTCGTGATGATTTTTATCTTAATCTGATTAAGCGCTAAATTTATTTACCGTAAAGTATGGATGAAAGGTCTTTTTCGTAGCCAAATATTTCGGATTGTAGACTTTCAAATTGATATGATGATTTTTATGGTAATACCCGCCCACCGTTAAAAAATTGGCAACTTTATAATAAAGATTATGATCCAAATTTAAGACTTCCACCGATCCATCTTCTAATTCACGGTGACAATAATAATTAATATGAGCAAAAAGAAATATTGTAGTGAATATTCCTACCAAATAGAAACTAACAAAAAAGATTGGTCCCAAAAGCACAAACCACGCAGAAATTCTTAATAAAATAAGAATATTAAAAAGCACCGTTTGAATTGTCATAATCATTTTATAATCTGTGTTTTTACCATGAGTGTGAATCAAGTACTTCTTAGTTCTTTGAATCATGTAACGCATTGGAGCTGATAAAAAAACGATAAAACTCATATCTTTTGGATTTACTGGATCAAAATCAGTATCCGAATAACGGTGATGTAAATGATGAATCATAAGAAAATTTTGAAAACCATACAGAACCCAGTAACCTGCGACTTCTCCAAAGAATCGATTTATATATACATTTGAAAAATTATCATGAGAAGCATTGTGAATAGCGGAAGCTAAAAAAGCACCAACTGTGATGGCAGCTATAATCGCTAAACTAATAGCTAGATAATTATCACCTTTAACGATTTGAGAAAAATTAAAAGAATGAAAAAGCAAAAGCGCAATACTCGTAAGTATAATTTCCAAGGCATAATGTTTAACCAAATGCCATCGATTACGATTAATATCATTAAATAGAGCTGTGCTTGTTTTCATAGGCTAGATCATAGCAATGTATGTCTAAGCCCTGTGGCTACTGAATAAAAAATACTTAGTTTTAGCTATGTCTAAATTTTAGACACAGCTAAATCATTGTCTTATTGAGCTTTTATACACCTAACCAGAGACTGATTAAGCTTTTGCATTTCAATTTTTGAACTACAACTTTCATCGGCATAGGGACATCTGCTTTTAAAGGCACAACCAGTAGGAAGATCAAATAACGATGGAATTTCACCCTGTACTTCAATCTCTTCTCTTGCCTCACTCTCTCTTACTTTAGGAGCTGAGGCCAAAAGCATTTTTGTGTAAGGATGTTTTGGATGATTGAAGACTTCGTCTCTTGGCCCATACTCTACGACTTCCCCAAGATACATCACTAAGATTTGGTCTGAAACGTGTTGAACAACTGAAAGATCGTGAGAGATGAACAGATAACTCAAATTCATTTCACGTTGAAGTTCCAATAATAGATTTAAAACTTGAGCTTGAACAGAAACATCTAAAGCTGAAACGGGTTCGTCTAATATGAGTACTTTTGGTTGCAACATTAAGGCACGTGCAATTCCAATTCTTTGTCTTTGACCACCTGAAAACTGATGGGGATAGCGCTCTGCTAATTCTTTTCGAAGTCCTACTTTTTCCATCATGAGAATGGCTTCATTTTTTGCGGTTTCTTTTGATAGGTTTTCACTCACGATTTTAGGATCAGCAATAATTTCCCAAACTCTTTTTCTAGGATTTAATGATTGATAAGGATCTTGAAAGACCATTTGGATTTTTTGATACCAGTTTTTCTGGAAATTTTGAGAAATATTTTCTTGAGTTACTAACTTCACGCCATCAAGAATAATATCACCTGATTTTAAGTCTTCAATCAGTGTTAACACTTTAGCTAAAGTTGATTTTCCACAACCACTCTCCCCCACAATGCCCAAAGTTTTCCCAGGTTCAAGCTTTAATGAAATATCTCTTAGCGCCGGAAGATAAATCTCCTTCGCAAAAATTCCCTGCTTAACATTATATTCTTTGTAGAGATTATTTATTTCTAAAATATTATTCATAATTACAAACTCTTTATGAAAGTGGTTTTACACAGCGAACGTTATTAACTAACTCAGGTGTCTTCGCTGTACATTTTTCTTCAACATAAGCACAACGAGGAGCAAACTGACATCCTCCGGGCCTCTGGTTTAGCATTGGCACAACTCCAGAGATGGTTAAAAGATTTTCTTTTGGCTTAAAACCTCCCCCTTCAGGACGGGATTTTAACAAAGCTTCAGTATAGGGATGTTTAGGATTTTCAATAAGATCTTTCGTTTTGCCACTTTCTACGATTTCTCCAGCGTACATCACTTGAATTCGATCTGCATACTCGGCCACTAATCCAAGATCATGAGTAACTAAAATTACACTCATCTTCTCTTTAACTTTTAAATCTTTGATTAAATTTAAAATTTGTTTTTGAATGGTAACATCAAGAGCGGTTGTTGGTTCATCTGCGATAAGAAGCTTTGGGTTGGTCGTCAAACTCATAGCAATCATCACTCGTTGTGCCATTCCACCTGATAACTCAAAAGGATATTGATCAAATCTTTTATCCGGACTAGATATTCCAACTTTTTCCATGAGTTCAATGGCGCGTTTTTTAGCCTCACTCCTACTCATTTTCATATGAATAGTTAAGGGCTCCATCAATTGATAGCCAACTTTCAAAAAAGGATTCAGCGCCGTCATGGGATCTTGAAAGATCATAGCAACTTCAGTTCCCCTAAAACGTTTAAAACTTTTTTCATTATTTAAATCAATTGCTGTTCCAGCAAATGAAACTTTTTCTGATTGAATTTTTGTTTCTTTTGGCAAAAGTCCCATCACCGCCAGATTGGTAATGCTTTTTCCTGAACCTGACTCACCAACCACACCAAGAATTTCTCCTGGCATAACTTTAAATGAAATTTCACGAAGGGCATGTAGATCATGATTATGTAGTGGACCGTGAAAGTATAAGTCTAGATTTTTTACTTCTAATAAAGTTTCTTGTGTCTTTTCCATCATGACTATCTACCTTTCTTTAATCGAGGATCAAGGGCGTCTCTTAAACCATCACCAAATAAATTAAACCCTAACACGGCCAACAGAATACACACTCCGGGGAGTGTGACCAGCCATGGACTAGATTCAATAAATGATCGAGCATCAGATAACATTGTTCCCCATTCCGCCATTGGAGCTTGGGCGCCCAAACCTAAAAAACCTAGTGCTGCGGTATTTAGAATTCCATCTGAGAAACCAAGTGTACCTTGAACTATTAAAGGAGCTACACAGTTAGGAAGTATTTCTTTAAACATTAATTTAAAATTATTCGATCCATAAAGTCTTGCTGCTTGCACATAGGGTTTGT
>JAKLJM010000114.1 GCA_023151145.1 Bacteriovoracaceae bacterium
GATGTCTGAAAATGGCCGATACAAAAAAATAGCAGAATCAATTAGGGATTGGGGTAGGGATTGTTGGTGCGAGCCAGGCAAAGACAATTCATGCAACAAAAGATTTGATTGGCAGCTAGGTGAACTTCCTCAAGGTTATGATCATAAGTACATTTACTCTCATGTGGGATACAATTTAAAAGTAACGGATATGCAAGCAGCTCTTGGGGTTTCTCAGTTACAAAAAGTAGCTACGTTTGTGGAAAAGAGAAGATCAAATTGGAATAAAATAAATGAACTAATAAGATCAGATAGTTTTTTAATGGATAGACTTGAGCCGGTAGAAGCAACCAAGGGTACAAATCCGAGTTGGTTTGGGTTTCCAATTTATGTAAAAAACGGAATAAATAGAAATGCGGTTGTAAGAAAGCTGGAAGGTCGAAAGATCGGAACCAGGTTATTATTTGCCGGGAATCTCATCAAACAACCTGCTTATTTAGGAGTGGATTATAAAGTAGTAGGAGATTTAAATAACACGGACAATATTATGAGCAACTTGTTCTGGATAGGTGTTCACCCTAACCTAACAGATGAAATGATTCATTATATGATTAGCAATTTAAAAGAAATATTAAAGGAATATTAATTTGAAAATAATCGACTTAAATTTTGGGGGATTAAAGAAAATTTCACTAGATTTATTTCAAGATGAAAGAGGAAGTTTTATAAAGACATATAACTCAAAGCTTTTTCAATCAATCGGTATTAATTTTAATATAGAAGAAGAGTTTTTTTCAACTTCAAATAAAGATGTAATAAGAGGATTTCATTTTCAATTACCACCTTTTGATCACGATAAAATAGTAAGATGCTTAACGGGGGAAGTCTTGGATGTTGTAATTGACTTGAGAAAAACATCGATTAATTACAAGAAACATTTGAGCATTAATTTAAATGCAGAAAAGAATGAGCTTCTCTTTATTCCAAGAGGTTTTGCTCATGGCTTTTTATCAAAAAAAAATAACACAACCATGCAGTACTTTGTGAATTCAATATATTCAAAAGATCATGATTCAGGAATTCGCTATGACACCATAGGTTTTGATTGGGGAATAAAAAATCCAATTGTATCAAGTAGAGATTTAAGTTTTACAACACTTGAAAGTTATAGAAGCGAGTTTGAATGAAGATTCTACTAACAGGCTCAACTGGTTATATTGGAAAAATGTTTTTATCAAAATATAGCGAAAGTTTCGATATTTCTACCCTAAGTCGAAATAGTGACAGTTGTCCGAAGAACCACAAATATGATGGTAGTTTTGCAAGCGTATTAAATGCAATTGAAAAATCTAAGCCAGATATTATTATTCATTTTGCCTCGTTATTTATTGTAGAACACAAATCAGAAAATATAGGCGAGTTAATTGATTCGAATGTACTTTTAGGTACTCAGATTGTTGAAGCAATGAGAGCTCTAGGTATAAATAAGATGATAAATATCGGAACAAGCTGGCAAAATTATGAGTCGGATACCTATCGACCAGTAAATCTATATGCAGCAACAAAAGAAGCATTTCAAAAAATTATAGATTTCTATGTTGATGCTTTTTCATTAAGAGTTTTAACTCTTAAGTTTCCAGACACTTATGGGCCCAAAGACAATAGACCAAAGATAATGAACTACATAGTTCAATATTCAAAATCTGGTGAAACCCTAGGGGCAACACCGGGAAATCAGCAACTAGATTTTGTATATATCGACGATGTATTAGAAGCTATTTCTCATTCGATTAAATTGCTAGAAAAGATGGAAGGGCATTCAGTGTATTCACTTACATCTAACAATCCTCAAACTTTAAGAGAGATTGTTAAAGTGTTTAATACCGTAAGTGATAAGAAGATTAAGGTGGATTGGGGAAAAAGAGAGTACAGAAATCGAGAAGTGATGACAGTTAGAATTCCTAAAAACATTCTGCCTGGATGGTCTGCAAAAACTGGGTTAAAAGATGGAATTAAAAAAATTATTGAATAATCCAACCGTCTTAACTTGGTCGGCATCATTTGTTAACATGCTCTTGCCTGTAATGATTCTTCCGTATGCGAAAATTAAACTTAATAGTTATGATTTTGCATTCTTTTTATACATACTAAATTTAATTAATATTACATTTATAATTGATGTTGGCCTGGGGGCAACATTAACAAGGAAATATTCTGAATTTGTGAGTGGAAAAAATATTAGGTTCGATAAAAAAGAACTTAACTGGATTGCTTCTCGTTTTTTTAATATAATATCTGTGTTGGGCTTGATTTTATTATTGATAATATGGACGCTTGGCTCTAAAGGGTTCGGGCAAAATAAAAATCTATATCTAAATGTTTTCTTGGCATGCATAATTGTTTATTCAAGGTTAAGGTCTTTCAAGTACACTGCTCAGATAAATGGTACTGGGAATATTTCTAAAACTAAAAAAGTGGAAATTGTTGTTGGAATTTTTCAAGCAATGGCTCTTTTTATAGTCTTGAATGTATATTCAAGTGTTACTAGTATATTATTTACATATGTATTTTCATATTTGCTTTTGTATCAACTTTTAAAAAAAATTGCAGACAATGAAAAAAACAAAATCAAAATATTTAATAATAAAATTTTGTCAGATGAAATACTGCGTCCATCAATTAGGTTAGGTGCGATTTCTATTTCAGCAGTTTTAATTACGAACGCAGTTTCAATATTTGTTGGAAACTTAAACAACTTAGAGTTAGTTGGTAAATATCTATTTGCCAATAGGTTATATACAGTCATTGTAACCTTTATTGCAGTAACAATGGCGAGCTTGCTCCCTCGCGTGGTTAGATCATTTGTAACTGGCAACTTAGAGGATAATAAAAAAATTAGTTCAGAGCTGGCTGCGTTTGCATTTGTTATGTGCTTAACTTCATGTGTGGTAATGATTTCTGTTAATGAGTTAAATGCTTTGTTGGGATTAGGTGAAAATATATTTCCATCTCAAAAAGTATTAATAATAATGGCCATAATTACATTTTTAGAAATTCAGCAATCAATACATTCTGCAATATATATACAAACAAATGATATTCCCTTCGTGGTTTCAAATTTTATTTCGATGGTTCTTTTTATTTATTTTGCTTGGTATTTTTCGAATAAAAATCAATTTAATGAAATGCTTATGGCGCAACTAGCCGTTCTGCTTCTGATTAATTCATGGTTTCCAGTTTACAAAAACTTAAAATTATTAAGATACTCATTCAGTTCTTATGTGAAAGATACGATAATTGAAATTTTTAAATTTGGAATAGTCAAAAGAGTATTAAGAAATGACAATGTTTGATTTTAAAGACTGTTATAAATCTATATCATCAGTTGCCCATAGGGAGATAATTAATGAAGTGAGTCCAGAAACGGCGTTAACTATATGCATACCTACCTTTAAGAGGGATCGATTACTAGAACATGCTGTAAGTAGTATTTGGAATCAAACTGAATTTATAAATGTCGAAATTTTAATTATAGACAATGATTTTGAACGAGTAACTATACCAAGTTTTTTAAAAAACAAGAGTAATAATGTTCGCTATATAATAAATCATGAAAATATTGGAATGTTTGGAAATTGGAACAAGGCTATCCTTGAATCTAGGTCAAGTAACTTAATCATATTGTGTGATGACGATTGGCTAGACGAAAATTATTTTAAAGAAATCAAAAAATATTTAAAAGAAAAAAAAGCAGTCATGGGCTTACACTCATATTATGACAAACGACAAAATAAGAAAAAAAAATTAACCTTAAAATCGATGGTGGGATGGTGTTTTAAAAAGATTCGTCCAAAAATACAAGAAATAACAACACTAGATTATTTCTTTGAACCACTCAGTCCATTAATAATGTTCAATAGAGATTCTCTTATAAAAATTGGTGGATTTGATAATGATTATTTTCCAGGGTCTGATGTCGTTTTATATGCCAAATATGTAAAATTGAATGGTGGCATATTAATTAAGAAAAACTTTTCATTTTTTAGAATTGAAGAAAATGAAAGTAGAAAGCCCGAGACTGCTTTAAAGTTTCCAGAAATTAATAGGAAGCTTAGAGAAGAAATTTCAAAAAATTATAGATGTATAGATTTACTCATCCCTTGTGCTTATGAATATGATCGAATTGAAATTGCGAAAACTTGGAATTTGGTCGGTATTAATGAATCTCGAACATCCAAATACTGGATATATGCACTTTCAAGAGTATTGAGAGAATTATTAATAGTAAGTAGATTATGGAGAAAAATAAGTGAAAATATTAATACTCACAGCTCTTGAATATCCTCATCTCGGGGGTGTTTCAACTCACATAACTCAATTAGTTAATGGTTTAAATAAAAGTGGACATGAAGTAGATATTATTTCAAGAACTAGTCTTGGTAAGTTGCAGCTTATATTTATGAAGCTAGTGGCTGGTATTTCATATGTTATTGGAAATAAGTCCAATGGTTATTTTTTATATCACAAACTTACTGGATACTTTCTATATCAAAAAATTAAAAATAAAATTTCAAGTTACGACGTGGTTCATCTGCATAGTCCGTCATTCGTGACAAGTTACTTAGGAGATAACTCTTATATAATAACATGTCATGCGGACATGGTGCCTGAAATGATCGGTCAAAATAAGCTTAAAAAACAAAATGTAGCCACCACTAAATTTGAAGAGATGGAAAAAAAATCATACCAAAAAGCGAAAAAAATAATAGCTGTAGATAATAGGTTAAAAAAATTCGTGCAAGAAATTACAACAGATAAAGATATCGTTGTAATGAAGAATTTTATAGATGTCGAACAAGAACTAGATACTAAGATTAAAAATCAAGAAGAGTTTAAGGTTTTATGTCCAAGAAGACTGGTGGTAAAAAATGGTGTCGAGTATGCGGTTAGAGCATTTTCACTACTTGGCGATAATTTTAAATTATTAATCGCAGGCAACGGTGAAGACGAAAAAAAATTAAAAGAATTAGTAAATAAATTAGGATTGAAAAATGTAGAGTTTTTAGGAGCCAAATCACCAGCGGAAATTAAAGAAATTCATAAAGAAGTAAACGCCGTGGTTATTCCTTCAATTACTGTAAACGGCTTGCAAGAGGCTACATCATTATCTGCACTTGAGGGGTTTTTATATGGAGTACCAGTAGTTGCTTCAAATATTGGTGGATTAAGTGAAATGATTATCAACGAAACAAATGGTTTTTTGTTTCCTGAAAAAGATTATGTTGAATTAGCCACACAAATTAGAAAATTATCTACAGATGTTGCTTTATACGAAAAAATAAGAATAAATGCATACGAAAATTTAAAGAATAATTTTTCAGTAGAATCAAGGGTTAAAGAAATAGAGAAAATATATGAATAGAAAAATCTTTATCACCGGATCAAATGGTTTTGTCGGAAAGGCCCTAGTTCCTTACTTAAAATCAAAAAATCACGAAATCATTGCCGCCACCCGCGATCTCTATGGAGATTTTTCCAATCAAGAAAACTGGAAACAATTTTTAAGTGGTATTGATGTGGTTGTTCACTTGGCAGCAAGAGTCCATGTGATGAATGAAACCGCAACTAATCCAGATAGCGAATTTCAAAAAATGAATGTGGAAGCAACTCTTCGTTTGGCCAAAGATGCAAAAGCTGTTGGAGTTAAGCGTTTTATTTTTTTAAGTTCAGTAAAAGTGAATGGTGAAAAAACGCAAGATGAACCTTATCTCGCCAGCGATGAGCCAAAGCCTGAAGATGCCTATGGTAGATCAAAGGCGATGGCAGAAAAAGAGCTATTAAAGCTTCATGAACCAGGTGTTTTTGAAATTGTGATCATTAGGCCTCCATTAATTTATGGCCTAGGTGTAAAAGCAAATTTTCAAAAATTAATGAGCCTTGTTTTTAGAGATGTTCCACTTCCATTTGGGTGTGTTAAAAACAAGCGCAGTCTTTGTTCGGTGTTAAATTTATGTGACTTGATTGCTACAGTTGTTGATCACCCTAAGGCATCAGGTGAGATTTTTTTAGTGCGTGACTTACATGACTATAGCTTAAAAACTATGATTGAGGAGATCGCTAAAATTAAGGGAAAAACTCCACACTTATTACCAGTACCCGTTTCGATGATGAACCTAGGTTTGATGATTCTAGGTAAAAAATCTTTTGCAGAAAGAATGTTTGGGAATCTTCAAGTTGATATAACAAAAAATAAAGAACTTTTAAATTGGACGCCACCTTTTAGTTTTCAAGAGACGTTCAAGAAAACACCATAAAATCAACGCCTTAGGTTGTGCCTAGTGAAAGGGTAGATCAAACTACCCTTGCGGGTAGATCAATCTACCTTTGTGTGATATAATAGAGCACAAGACATTTGTTGGAGTAGATATGTCCTATCATCGAAAAGAAAGCCCCACGCAAAGTATTTCAACTGCAGAGTTGCAAGAACATTCAAAAGAGGTTTGGGGAAAAGAGCCACGAGGAAGCGATATTCCAACAGTACAAGCTTATAAAAGAAAATTACCAATAGGTAAAAGAGGTATTGAATTTGATACATATGTTGAACCAAATTCAGACGGGCACCCACACATGGCAAGTTGGTCTGGGGAAAGACCTGGAATATTTAAGCGAAGCGATGATACGGGTGACTATGTTGCAATAAATGTTTTTAATTTTATTAATAAGCAGCCAAGGGAAGAATAAGAATGGAAAAATTTAAACCAATGGCAATAACTTATTTAAAAGCAGAAGAAGTAAAAAGTAGATTGAAAATTGATTTTAAGAGCGGCAGTGACATGATTGGGCCACTTTTCATTGCTGAAAACCCCGCAAATAGTGAAGTCAATTATTGTATTAGAATTCGTGAGAACTCACCAGAGCCTTCAACAGAGTTGTTGCTGAATGAAGAAACTGGGAAAAAAGATTTAAAGTATATTTTAAAAAAATTAAGAATTACCAAAGAAGATCTTTTTTGGATTCATCCAAGAGCCGGGGGCACTTTAAGAAGAGTCGTAGTAGAT
>JAKLJM010000115.1 GCA_023151145.1 Bacteriovoracaceae bacterium
TTTAGATTGAAAATAGAGCGAAATGAGATCTTTTTTTAGATCTGGATCATCGATGTCTTTAAATAATAATTCTGCTTCAGCTTTTAATTTTTTAAACTCAGGTGAAAAGGCGTGAGGTGGAGTGTATTTAGGTTTTTTATCAATAGATTTTTCTTGAAAACTTTTCTGAGTATTAAAATATTCAGAATCTACGACAAATTTTAATTGTTTTATGGATTGAGCGAGGCGCGGAAATTTAATATAGATTTTTTTTCTTAAGGCCACTTCCATGAAACTTAATTCTTGTGCAAACACCGAGTGATTACTCAAGATGACTAAAGTCTGATAAGTATTTTTTAAGGGAATAGTATGCTCCGCAATTTTATGTCCAACAATATCAGGCCATACTTTAATGAGTTCAATAAAGTTAAAAGCATCTTCTGTTTCAGCTTTTTTAATATGAGGAGACACTTGCCCTTGTGGGACATAGGTAGAATTATTATCCCTTTTAGATTGTTGAAAATTCGAAAATTCTTTTAAATCTAATTTGAACAATTTTTTTTTCATTTGCTGGCAATCCTTGAGTGTAATTACTATAATGGCATTATGATAAAAATCCAAAGAAACATTTGTTTAATGCTCTGTAGTTTACTCATCTCAGCATGTGCAGGATATCACGTAAGTTACCGTGATAATCCATTACTTAGCTATGACATTCGTTCAATAGCCGTACCAATGTTTGTGAATCGTTCTGTGATTCCACACGTCGCAGCACCCATGACACAAGAGATCGTGAATGTGCTCAATCAATATGAGGGATTAAAAGTTGTTGCGGGCGAGAGCTATGAAACAGATAGTATTTTATTAGGCATTGTGGATTCTGCTGAAAAAATTAATGAAACGATTACGGCTAAATCTACTGAGTTTGCAGAGAACAAGACAGCGCTCGGAAATCGTCAGCCCTTTTATTATCCATCAGAGCTTAGTTATAATTTACAATTGCAGATCATTTTAATTAAAAGACCAAGCCCCGCGGAATTAGAATTATTTAAATCCGACATCGCACAGTATTTAAAACTGCATCCGAAAGCCATTATTAATGAAGTGATTCCACTCAGTGGTTCGTATCAAAGAGTGGCCAATGATAACGTCTCTGGAAGTGGTGGGGATGTGAACTATGTTAAAAACGTAGGAATTTTTGAAAAATCTGTACAAGATCTTTCAAGAAGTGCCGCGATTACGTTTAGGGATTTAATCTTAAATGCCTTCTAAAATTTCAACTTTCGATTTTTTAAAAAACTTTAAATCTCCAGAGTCTGGTGCTCATGTTTTTTATATCAACGATCCATTCATTGAAACGTTCACAAAAAATCGCCTAAAAAAATCGAATCAATATGATTTATTAACGGGAAATGAACTGACGAGAAATTTTTTAGAAGAGAGATTTCTTAATTGGTCATTGTTTGCTGAAAATAGACCTATTTTAGTTTTAGCAGCTGAATCAATTAATGATAAAGTTTTAGATTTTTGGTTAAAAGAAGAAATAAAAATAGCTGATCAATTGCTCGTTTTAATTGCTCAAAAAGATCAAAAAATTTTTGCAAAGTTAGAAGCAAAAAATTGTCTTAGTTATACTCAGGTTGAAGCTCCAAAGTTCTGGGAAGGAGCTAAGATGTTTGATTTAGTTCTACAAGAACTTAACTATAAAATGGCCCCTCTCTATAAAGATTTTCTCCTAGAAAGATTAGAGCATAGTTTTGAATCTTTTTATCAACAGCTGACAAAAATTCAATTATTAAAGCCCGAAGGTTTATTAGGGGATAAACATTTAGTTGAATCTCATATGGCCTTATTGGCGGAAGTTGTTGAAGAAAATAAAGTGGATTTTTTTAAAATGATTGATACTTTAAATCAAAATCCAAGAAAGTTTTTCTACGATTTAACCAAATCTGATCGAGACTTCGAATACTACTTAAGTTTATCGCTTTTTATGCAAGGGCATTTACAAAAATCTCATGCTCCAGCATTGATCAGAGAAAAAACCAAACTCAATCAATATGATCGCCAAATCTTAAACACCAGCGATGCTTTTAATATTGAAGAAAAATTTCGATTGGAAAAACTATTTGCTGAAATGGAATTGATGGCAAAGATGAAATCAGATAGATTAAAACAATTTGTTCGATTGCAGTGTATGCCTTAAATTTAACAGAACAAATAAAAAAGGCCTACCTTGCGGTAAGCCTTAGCTAAAGCTCTTTGGGTTGAAAGAGAATTAGATTTTGTTTACTTGAGAAGCTAAGCGAGAAGTTTTTCTTGCAGCTGTGTTTGTTTTAATAACACCAGTTTTAGCAAGTTTTCTTAATTCAGCTTGTGCAGAAGTTAATAAAGTAGCAGCAGTTTTCTTATCGCCTGCAGTGATTGCATCACGAACTTTCTTAATAGCAGTTTTTGCTTTTGATTCATTCGTTTTGTTTACAGCACTTTTCTTAATGTCTTGTTTTGCTCTTTTTTCTGATGATTTGTGGTTTGCCACAACGAACTCCTACGTTACTTATATTTAGTATTTATATTAACTATTCAACACTATGCAATGTTTAAAATGCGAGACTCTTTTTTATTTCAAAATTCATTTCTTGGCAAGGTTTTATTTGTCCAAGGCCTACTCTGGCGCTATGATGGGGGCGAAAAATTTATAAATGTACGAAAACTTTAGCTTTTTGGAGGCACCATGCTATCTATCCAATCAATTGCCGTCGTTGGCGCAGGCCAGATGGGACGCGGAATCGCTCAAGTCGCAGCCATGGCCGGTTATACGGTTTTAGTTTATGACGTTTCGGAAGAAGGTCTTAAAAAAGGAATCGATTTCATCCAGGCGCAACTTAAAAAAGGCGTAGAAAAATCTAAGTGGGATGAGTCTTTCGTGACAAAAACAATGGGTCTTATTCGCGGAGTGACTAAGATTGAAGAGTTAAAAGATGCAGATCTTATCATTGAAGCTGCCACGGAAAATAAAAAAATAAAATTCGAAATTTTCAAAAATTTAGATGCTGTCGCAAAGCCAAGTGCTCTTTTAGCAACCAACACTTCATCTATTTCAATTACTGAAATTGCGGCAGTGACAAAACGTGCTTCTAAAGTAGCTGGTATGCACTTTATGAACCCAGTTCCTGTCATGAAATTAGTGGAAGGAATTAGAGGTTTAGAAACCAGTGATGAAACTTTTGATACTATTCAAGCCGTATCAGAAAAAATGGGAAAAGTTTTTGTACGTGCTAACGACGTTCCAGGTTTCGCCGTAAATAGAATTCTTATGCCGATGATCAACGAAGCGGTTTACGCTCTTTATGAAGGAGTAGCTTCGGTAAAGGATATTGATCAAGCCATGAAGCTTGGAACGAATCAACCGATGGGTCCACTTGAGCTTGCAGATTTTATTGGTCTAGATACTTGTTTAGCGATCATGGAAGTTCTACATGAAGGATTAGGAGATACTAAATATCGTCCGTGTCCATTACTTAAAAAATATGTTCTTGCCGGAAGATTCGGTAAGAAATCAGGAAGAGGTTTTTATGAATATTAATCGTACATGGAACACATTAAAAGTTGAAAAAAATGGCGACTTTCTCGTTTTATCAATTAACCGTCCGACAAAACTAAATGCTTTAAATGTAGAAGTTTTGTCTGAGCTAAAAGAGTTATTAGCAGAAATAAAAAAAGACGAAGCCTTCACGGTAAAAGGAATGATTTTTACTGGCGAAGGGGAAAAAGCGTTTATTGCCGGCGCAGATATTTCTGAAATGTCTGATATGAACCCAAGTGATGCTTATACATTTGGGCAATTAGGCCAACAAGTTACACTTATGATGGAAGGATTACAAATTCCCGTGATTGCCTGTGTGAATGGTTTCGCCTTAGGTGGAGGCTGTGAAATGGCACTTTCATGTGATTTTATCTATGCAACATCTAACGCCGTTTTTGGACAACCTGAAGTAAAATTAGGATTGATTCCAGGCTTTGGTGGAACTCAGCGCTTAGCAAAAGTCGTTGGACGTCCAATGGCCAAGGAAATTATTTATACGGGAAGAAATGTAACTTTAGAAGAAGCGAAAGCTCTTCGTTTAGTTCAACGTTCATTTGCAACTAAAGAAGAAATGTTAACGGAAGCTTTTAACACTTTAAAAGGCATCACAAAAAATTCACCGTTTGCAGTGAGCATTGCTAAGAAAGTAATTAATGATGGTGTGGATCTAACGATCAATGAAGGCTTACAGCTTGAAAAACGCCAGTTCTCAGCGATTTTTTCAAGTGAAGATATGCGCGAAGGAACTCAAGCATTTGTAGAAAAAAGAGCACCAAACTTTAAAGGAAAATAATTATGTTAAATTTAGAGTATAAAGAAATAAGAGATATGGTTTCAAAGTTCACTGATGCAGAAGTTGCACCACTTGCAGCTTCCATTGATGAGCATGGAGAAATTCCAAAAGATTTAGTTAATAAATTATTTGAAAATGGATTTATGGGTTCTTACGTTCCTGAAGCTTATGGTGGTGCGGGAATGGACTATATGTCTTATTCAATTATCGTTGAGGAAATCTCTCGCGGATGTGCTTCAACGGGTGTTTTAGTTTCTGCTCACACATCGCTTTGTATTTGGCCAATATTGACTTTTGGAACTGAAGATCAAAAGAAAAAATATCTTCCGGGTCTAGCCTCTGGTGGAGTGATTGGATGCTTTTGTTTATCTGAACCAAATGCTGGATCAGATCCAGGTACATTAGGAACATTCGCGGAAGACAAAGGTGATTATTATGAGATCACAGGTACTAAAAACTTCATCACTAACGGAAAAGATGCTGGTGTCGCGATTGTCATGGCAAAAACGACTAAGACTAATGACCATAAAGGGATTACTGCATTTATCGTGGACACAAACTTTCCTGGATTTGCGGTTCAAAAATTAGAAGATAAGTTAGGAATTCGCGGTTCTTCAACAGCTCAAATTGTCCTAGATAAAGTAAAAGTACCAAAAACAAATATCTTAGGGGAAGTTGGAAAAGGTTTTAAAGTGGCCCTTTCAACTCTTGATGGTGGACGAATTGGAATTGCAGCCCAGGCATTAGGGATTTCTGAAGCGGCATTTCGCTATGCAAAGAAATATTCTAAAGAGCGCGTGCAGTTTGGAAAACCTATTTCAGAACTTCAAGCTATTCAGTTTATGTTGGCAGATATGTCGATGAATATTGCTGCATCAAGACTCTTAATTGAAAAGGCAAGTGCCTTAAAAGACAATGAAATGCCTTATTCAAAAGAAGCTGCTCAAGCAAAACTTTTTGCTTCTGAAGCTTGTATGAATATTACGACGAAGGCTATTCAGGTGTTAGGCGGTAACGGCTATACTCGTGAATATCCAGTTGAACGTCATTTTAGAGATGCAAAGATCACTGAAATTTATGAAGGAACTTCAGAAATTCAGCGTATTGTAATAGCTGCGAACGAATTGAAAGATCTTAAATAAAAAGTGAGCAAGGGAGTAAGTAATTATTCCCTTGCCATTCACAAAGAGTCCTAATAATGATATTTCTATGCCTTAGGTTTTTAAAATCTAAAGGGACAGCAATTGTTAAAAAAAATTTTGGAGAATTTAGGTATGGCCAAGAAAAAGACAGCGACAAAACCTGTGGCAAACAAAGCAGCGGCAAAAAAGCCAGCGGCGAAGTCTAAAGCACCTGCTAAAAAAGTAGAGGCTAAAAAGCCAACAAAACCAGCTCCAAAAAAAGCTGCTCCTACTAAAGCTCCTGCTAAAAAAGTTGAAGCCAAAAAAACCGCAAAGCCAGCTCCTAAAAAAGCAGCTCCGGTAAAAGCTCCAGCGAAAAAAGTTGAAGTAAAAAAAGCCGCACCGGTAAAAGCTCCAGCGAAAAAAGTTGAAGTGAAAAAAGCCGCACCGGTAAAAGCTCCAGCAAAAAAAGTAGAAGCGAAAAAGCCAAAGACAATGTCAAAAGCAGAGCTTGCAGCAAAAGCTAAGGCTGATGCAATTGAAGCAAAAAAAGCTAAAGAGCTTGATAAGCAAAAACAAAAAGAAGATGAAAAGAAGGCAAAAGAACTAGCTAAGCTTAAAGAAAAAGAAGAAAAAGAAAAAGCAAAGCTTAAAGCAAAAGGTAAAGGGAAGAAAAACCAAGGTGAACTTCCTTTTGAAGGCGAAGAAGAAGAAGAAGGTCAATCATCAAAAATTGATGAAGAAGACGATGATCTAGACGATTTTGAAGCTGTTAAGCCAACAAAAGTAAAAATGACTTTTGATGAAGTAGAAGATATTGAAGAAGTTCCAATAAGAAGAAAAAAACCTACAGCTGATGATGATATCAAAGAAGCTTTAGCTGAAGAAATTTTGGCACTTTCTGAAGAACATAAAATTGAAGATGTCTTTCTAGCCATTAGAAGCATGAGTTTATTTAAAGTTGAAAGTGATGAATGTGTAGTAAGAGGTTGTGATAACCCTTCTACAAGTGGCGGATACTGTCGTTACCATTATATTAAACTTTGGAAAGACGTTAAGAAAAAAGAAACTATTCTTACCGAAGGGAAATTAGCGAAAATGATCGAAGATCTTGTTCGTAAATATCCAATGAAGTATGTTGATTCAATCATTACAGATTTAGCGGATGATAAAGCGTTCTACGGAATTCTTAAAGAGCTTGATATTGAAGCTGATGAATCAGATCTTGATACATTTGAAGATGATGATCTATTAGATGATGATCAAGATATTGCATTTGAAACCAAAGTTACTGCAAAACCATTATTAGATGATTAAAAAAAGCCACCTTCGGGTGGCTTTTTTTTTGTCTTTTAATTGGCCAGATAAGAAATTTGATCTTGTAACCACAAAAACTCTGGTAAATTTTTCTTAAAAGTTTGGGGTTTTATTTCAACTGTTAAGACCGGGACATTTCTTTCATCCCACATATAACGTCCTAGGCTTCCCGTAAAAGTACCAAGCTTTCTCCAAGGAAGAGATTTAAATTTAATTTTCTTATT
>JAKLJM010000116.1 GCA_023151145.1 Bacteriovoracaceae bacterium
ATTTATTTTTTTCATCAAGTGCGGTGACATAAATTTCAATTGATTTTTTTTAAGAAAATCAAAAACAAACGCATCACTCTCTTTTCCAATTAGAGATCTAGTTCTATTCGAGAAAATTAACACTCTCTCGACATCGCCAATCTCGTTATCAGACACTTTCAATAGGCCATTTTCTGCCCTTAAGTCTTCAAACAAAACTGCCGTCCAGTATTTCAAATCTTCATCCATCACATCTGCCATATAATTTTCTAGTGAAATCGTACTCAATTTCTGATTAGCATTTAAAAAGTCTGCGATTTCTTTTTTTATACTTACAGTAAGTTTTTCTTTTTTTATAAAATCAAAACTTAAAAGTGTTGTTCTATACATTGATTTTAAAAAATGAAAATCATTGAATCCAAGCAGCAATAAAAGGAAAACAACATCGGCGGCAACATGCAAATAGCGATCAAATAATTCTAAATCTGCATTGATATTTTTATCTGTTTCCTCTGTATTAAAATCATAAAAAATATTTTCAAATAATAGCTTCAATTCAAAAGCGCCATCTGGATGAGTCACACTCCAGTAACGGTCGCGCACATGCAGAAGCCAATTTTTCCAATGAATTTCTTTCTCGCGTAGGATTTTCGCCTCCATATAGCTCGTCGTGATTTGATGAAATCTGGTGAGCCATTGGATATCAATTGATTGCGAAATAAATAACGTGATATTCCTTTTTTCAAATTTTTCTAAATAAGAAAAATCAAGCCAGTCACCTCGTTTGCGAAGCAAGACTGTATTTCCAGAAGAATTTTTCCAATACAAATCCCCAGGGGACATTTTGTACTGTCTCAATTCATCATATGAAACTTCTGATAATTCCAAAAATAACTCCAAAATAAAAATCAAATCTAAGCGATCTCTTAAGATTCTTTTCGGATTTAAAATGAACGATGTTTAGGAGAAGAAGGTTTTTTTTCACTGGAGTGGAGAGCTCAAGCTCTCCACTCTTTTCTTTGGGAAAATTAAGAATGAATTAAATCAGATACTCTCCACTATAGTGGATTATGACATCTAAACTGGTGAGTTTCCGAAGAACTTGTCACGATAGGATAAGATTTCTTGCAGTCCTCTGTCGCTTTCCAACATCTTGGGTGGAAATGACATCCAGTCGGTGGATTCATTGGACTTGGAATATCACCTTCTAAAATAATACGACTCTGTTGATGTTTAGGGTCATGGCTTGGAATGGCCGAGAAAAGTGCTTTAGTATAAGGGTGCTTTGAACCACCATAAAGCTCATGTGACTCTGCTACTTCAACCATATTTCCAAGATACATTACGGCTACACGATTTGAGATATACTCAACAACCTTTAAATCATGAGCAATAAACAAATAAGTAAGACCTAAGTCTTTTTGAAGATCCATTAACAAGTTCACAACCTGAGCTTGAACTGAAACGTCTAGTGCCGAAACAGGCTCATCACAAACGATAAATTCTGGTTCTACCGCAAGAGCACGCGCGATACAAACACGCTGTCTTTGACCACCAGAGAATTCGTGTGGGTATTTATTTAAAGCATCTTTTGGCAATTGTACTTGATCAAGAAGTTGCAATAATCTTTTTTGTCTATCTGCCTTATTTGTATGCAGTCCGTGAATTTCCATTGGCTCAGCTAAAATATCACCTACAGTCATTCTTGGATTTAATGATGCATAAGGATCTTGAAAAATGATTTGCATTCTTCTTCTAATTGCACGCATTTCATCAGCGTTAAATTGAGTAATATCTTTTCCATCAAAAATAATTTGACCAGAAGAAGGTTCAATAAGTCTTAGGATCGATCTACCTAGTGTCGTTTTACCACAACCAGATTCACCAACAAGACCAAGAGTTTCACCCTTTTTAATTTTGAAACTTACGTTGTTAACAGCATTAACTGCACCAACTTCTCGCCCAAGTAATCCACCCTTGATTGGAAATCTTTTACATAGATCTTTTACTTCTAATAAATACTCGCTCATATTCTTTCCTATTTTCTAATTCTTAGTTTAATGGATGAAAACAACTTACTTGATGACCAGCACCGATATCTCTTAAGTGTGGTTCACCTTGAATACCTTTACAAACTTCTGTGGCGTGCTTACATCTATCTTGAAAATTACATCCTGATGGAAGTTCAAATAATGAAGGAACCATTCCTTCAATTGTTTGCAGACGCTCTTTTTTCACTCCAGTAGTAGAGTCAAAAGAAGGAATCGATTCCATTAGTCCTTTTGTATATGGATGTTGTGGATGATTGAATAACGTTTTCACATCAGCACGTTCAACAATTTGACCGCAATACATTACGGCAACGTCATCACATGTTTCTGCTACAACTCCAAGATCGTGAGTAATAAGAATAATCCCCATCCCTAGTTCTTTTTGAAGCTTTTTCATAAGCTCTAGAATTTGAGCTTGGATGGTTACGTCTAGTGCGGTTGTTGGTTCATCAGCAATGAGAACATCTGGCTCACAAGACAAAGCAATGGCGATCATTACACGTTGTCTCATACCACCTGATAATTGATGAGGGTATTCATGTACTCTTTTTTCAGGAGAAGGAATGCCAACTAAACGAAGCATGTCGACAGCTTTTGCAGCACGAGCTTTGTTATCTAAATTTGGCTGATGAAGTTCTAACACTTCCTCAATTTGATCCCCAATTGTAAAAACTGGGTTAAGTGAAGTCATTGGCTCTTGGAAAATCATGGCAATTTTATTACCACGAATTTTTCTCATTTCTTCGCCTGCGATATTAACTAAGCTTTTGCCTTTGAAATTAATTTCTCCACCAGCAATTCTTCCCGGAGGATTAGGGATTAAACCCATAATCGCTAGAGCTGTTACGGATTTACCTGAACCAGATTCACCTACAACTCCTACAGTTTTCCCTTTATAAACGTCAAAATTTACTCCGTTTACAGCTTTTACTGTCCCACGGTCCGTTTTGAATTCTACAACCAGGTCTTTAACTTCTAATACTTTTTCAGCCATTATATTTTCCTTACTACTTATTTTAAATCAATTCTAAAAGTTTATTTTACTTACCTTTGAGTTTTGGATCAAGGGCGTCTCTAATTGCATCTCCCAAGATATTTAATGCCAGAACAATAATAAACATAAAGAGAGTCGCAGCACCTAATTGCCACCATACTCCACGTGATAACTCAAGTTTTGCATCATCGATCATGACACCCCAACTTGGTCTTCCTTGTACCCCTAAGCCTAAATATGAAAGGATAACTTCTGACTTAATGGCCATTTGAAAAGTGAGAGAAAAATTAATAATCATCATATGCGATACGTTCGGTAAAATATGACGAAACATCTTTCTCATATCTGATCCACCAATGGCAGAGGCAGCATGAACATATTCTCTATCTTTGTGACGAATAACTTCACCTCTAATAACACGGCAAAGTCCTACCCAACTTGTTAATCCCAATGAAAGATAAACTGCCGTTAAACCCTTACCAATGATAAAAGCAATGGCAATGATGAGCATAATTCCAGGAATTGAGGAAATAGTTGTATAAATCCATCCGATAAAATCATCTAGTTTACCACCATAGTAACCGGCAATTAACCCAAGCACTGAACCAAGAGTTACGGTAATAAATGCTGTAACTAAACCTATTGAAATAGCTGTCTCAGCCCCTTTAATGGCTTTCAAGAAAACACTTCTACCGAAAATATCTGTACCGAAAATATAATCAGCACTAGGAGCACTATATGAAGGTCCGATTTCTTTTGACCAGTCAGCAGCAATAACGCCGGTGAAAGCTAGAATTCCCATCACCATATATACGGTAACTATAACAAATGAAATAAAAGCTAATTTATCTTTATAAATTGATCGAGCAGCATGTGCCCATATAGATTGATTCGGTCTTACAGTCGTCGTAGTCATATCGTTATACTCTTTCGTCAATTATTTTAATTTTGCTCTAGGATCCACAAGGGTATAAAGCACATCAGTTAATAAATTGAAGACCATAAATGCAACAGCAGATAGGATGGTCATCGCTTTAATAACTGGAAAATCAGAAGTATTAATGGCCTTTATCGTAAGTCCCCCTAAGCCAGGGATACTAAAAAAGCTTTCTGTCAAAATCCCACCTAAAACTAAAAATGGAATTTGAATAATTAAATAAGTCAAAATGGGAATCATGGCATTTTTTAAAACGTGCTTAAAAAGAATTTTCTTTTCAGTTAAGCCTTTTGCACGCGCCGTACGAACGTAGTCTTGATAAATTTCATCGAGAACAGCCGTTCTATAATAACGAACATCCGGTCCAATGTTCATAATAAGATAAAGGACAATTGGTAATAAGACGTATGGAACAAAGTTTGGAAATCCTGGTTCATAACCAGCAATTTCAAATAGACCTAATTTGTAAGCAAAGAAATATTGCCCAAATAGAATGTAGGCAAGGCCTGGAATTGACATCATTGCCACACATACAAAGACCACACTCTTGTCTAACATTTTACCGCGATAAAATGAAACCAAGAGTGAGATCGAAATTGCGATTGCGTTTGTTAGAATAAAAGCTGGAACAGTGATCGCCATTGATGGAAACGCACCATTCTTAATCATTTGCCAAATTTCTTGCTTAGATGACCATGAATATCCAAAGTCCCAAGTAAAAGCAGATTTCACAATGTCAAAATATTGAGCCCAGAAAGGTCGATCAAGACCAAGCTCGCGATGAATTTGTGCAATTTGTTCTACCGTTCCATGTTTTCCTAATAAAAGGAGAGCTGGATCTGGTGCAACTAAGTTAAATAGGACAAAAACAATTAAACAGACCCCGAGCAATGTCGGGATCATGTTAACTACTTTTCTAATGATATAGAGCCAAATATTCATTTTTTACTTACCTAGAATTTTTTAAGAGACTGAGCTTTAACTTCGTTATCAATATTTAAATATTGAACGTTGTTATGGTGTAAATCAGATGTATGGTAATTTCTTAACCATGATTGTTGCAATGTATATGATTGTCTGTGCATGTTATACATTAGAACAACGTTGTCAGCTACGAACTTATTTAACTCTTCATACAACTTAGTTCTTTCTGGAGAATCTTGCATAAGAGCAGCTTTCTCGAACATTTTGTTATACTCAGGATTGTCGTAGTTAGAGCTGTTGGCACCTGGAGACTTATTTGGTCCATACAATAACTGAAGAAAGTTTTCAGCATCTGGATAGTCTGCACCCCAAGCCATACCAAACATTTGAACTGATTTTTTCTTAACTTTCGCCATAAATTCTGGCCATGGTGAAGCAACGATTTTGATTTTTACACCAATTTGTTCCATTTGCTTAACGAAGAACTCAGCCATTTGACGTGATGTAGTTGAATCAGAAATATCGTAAGTAATCTCAGGAAGTCCCTTACCTTCTGGGTAACCAGCTTCTGCTAGAGTTTTCTTAGCTAATTCTAAGTTTGGTCCTTTCCAAGGATTTTTAAAATCTGGCATGTTTCCAACGATACCTGGAGGTACGATAGATTGAGCTGGAAAAGAAGTGTTATTATAGAATAACTCGTTTGATTTTCCTTCATCATAAGCCAAATACATTGCTCTTCTTAAATTAACATTTTGGAAAAGTTTGTTTTCGTAGTTAAATCCAGTGTAAGTAACATCAAGTAATGGAGTGATTGAAAGAATCATTCCTTTACCTGATAGATCTGGAGTTAATTTATTATCTTTAATAGCTGTTCCAAAGTTATCTTTTGGAATACCGTAAAAATCTAATTCACCTTTATTGAATTTTAACCAAGCAGGTTGAGATTCAACCATTACGTGAACAATAACTTTATCAACAAGTGGAAGTTGTTTTCCAGCGTCTGCTAATAAATTTTGGAATTCAGGAGAAGCATCAGATGGGTAAAGTTTCTTTCTAAAAGTTGGGTTTTTAACGTAGATGATCGTTTTCGTTTGATCAAATTTTCCAGCTTCTAGTTTATATGGACCAGTTCCCACTGGGTGATTTAAAAATTCTTTTCCATACTTGTCAGCAACTTCGCGAGAAACTGCATATGTAAATGGCATAGCTAAAGAATAAAGAAATTGTGGAAATGGCTTCGCTAATGTGAATTGAAGTGTGTACTTATCAATTGCTTTTAACCCTTCTACTTCTTCATCATAATTAGTTGCTGGAAGTTTAGAGTTTTTGTCTCTCCATTCATTTAGGCCTTTGATTTTTCCATCAAGTACCCACCAGCCTTCTGAATTAAGTTTTGAATCCGCTAATCTCTTAATAGAGAAAACGAAATCTTTTGCTTCAAGCTCACGGCCTTTGCCGCCAGCAAAAGCTGCATCGTCTTGAAACATTACGCCTGGACGAATTTTGAAAGTATAAACAAGACCATCAGTTGAAACTTGTGGCATTTCTTCCGCTAAGTTTGGAACTAATGTGTAAGGCATTTTTAAATAGTGAAATTCTAATAAACCTTCATAGATTTTTGAGATTTCACGTCCAGAATACAAGTCCCCTGCATTGATAGGGTCAAATCCCTTAATCTCAGCAGTGCTCGAAAGATTTAACACGCGCTCTGAGGCATTTTGCTTTTTTGTACAACCAGCAAAAACCACTAAAGACGCTGCCATAATGGCAATAACGCATTTTTTAAGATTCATAATTAAAATCCTTTTTGATGACTAAAAAACTTTGGTCGGAAATTAATTTATAAACGGTATTTGAACTATTTGTCATGTTTTTATGACGGAATCTTAGAAAATCTTTGGCTTTTTACTCATGGCATTGTGACTGGAAGAGAATCATTGAGAAAAGCTTACTTTCTGATTGTAAGAGATCAATAGACAACCTACGGTATTTGCCATTGTCCCACGCGCCATGATGAATTTGAAAGACATGATTGGTGGCATTGGCCAAACGACAATTCTCTGAAGTTAATTCATCGCATTTTATTTTTGTTGGAGCTTGAATTAAATCTAAATAACGACTGATACCCACCACAAACTCACGCAGCAGAATCTCAGACTCTTCTTTTTTTCCTCTGGCATCTGCTTCATCTAAAAACGTGGCGTAGAGATGACTTTTAAAAAAACTTTGCTCCTCAAGTGACTTGCCATAATCAAGCTCTAACAACTCTTCACCAATGAGAGGAATAGCAATTGAGATTTTAAATTTTTTTTGATTAGTCACCAAGGCTGATTCAGCGTTAAAGACAAATTTTCCAAAATGTGATTCAATTCGCCCTTTGCCTTCTGAGTTAAGACAAACGTCTTTTAAGGTTTCTGGTAGCCAATTTCGTTGTGAGGATTGAGGGCGAGTCTGTAAAGAGCCACAAGCTGAAAAGAGAAATAAAAAAGCGACAACTCCAATTAAGGAGCTGACGCTGGTTTTCTGGTGCTTTCGATTGATTGAATATTTTTTAATAACTCTTCTCTTTCTAAATGTTGATCCGCTTGAGTTAAAGCTTGAGTGTAAAAAGCTTTAGCGCGATCGAAACGGTTTAACTTTTCATAAATCATACCAAGGTGCTTTGTAATCGTCACATCATTATTCACCAATTCATAGGCTTTGTTCGCTTCGATTAATGCTTGATCGTATTTACCAACTTTATAAAAATACCAAGCCATCGAATCTCTAATATAACCATCTTCTGGGCGAAGTTTTACTGCTTTAGAAATATAAGTATAGGCTAGGTCTAAATTTTCACTTTGTTCTAAATAAGAATAACCTAAAAAGTTTAAAGCATGTGCATTGTTAGGATCTTTCTTAATTAAACCTAAGACGATTGAACGCGCTTCCTCTTTTGATCCATTTTTTTCTAAAATTGAAGCTAAATAGTAGTCGTGACCATCTGTATATTTTTTATGATTTTTAAGTGCCTTTAATGTAGCCACTGATTCGTTTAACGAATTAATTTCTTCAAAAAATGTCGCTTTGATTAAACCAAGTTCAACTTTTAAATCATCAAATTTTTGCGCGTATGTATCCACAAAATTGATAAATTCCTGTGAGACTTCTTTTTTTGCATCGAAATCAACTTTCGCTTTTTGAGAGTACAACTCTCCTCTTTGCAATAATGAGTCAGCAAAAAGTGGACTTGATTCTTGAATTTTTGAAAAATACTGAAGTGCTAATTCGTTCTCTTTAATTTCTTGATACAAAGCCGCTAAGTAATAAATGACCTTATCTGATTCAGGCACTACTTCTAAAACTTCTTTAAACATGGCGATTGCTTTTTGGTAGTCATCACTATCAACATACAATAAACCTAAGCGAACTTTTGTCGTTAAATCACTATCATCTAATGAAACTAACATTTCAGCGTACGGAACCACATCTTTATTCATTTCTAATGTAAACATCATTTGCACAAGACGACTTAAAACAGGATGAGGATTACTGGCCACTGGTGAATCTACATATTTTTTATATTCTTTAAGGGCCGAAAGAAAATCCTCTTTTTCCTCATATAAGCTACCGATGGCCAATGTTGCTTGGAAAAAATCTGGATCAATTTTTAAACTTTGACGATAATACTTAAAAGCGAGATCGCGTTTACCTTGTTCTTGGAAAAGTTTACCTTTATAAAAAGTATACATCGCTTCTGATGGATCTTTTTTGGCACATTTATCCAGAGTTTTTTGACCTTCGTTAAATTTTTTCTCCGAAGCTAAACTTCTTGATAAAAATAAACAAGCTTCTTGAACTTGTTCACCTTGATTAATAATTTTTGAATAAATAACTCGCGCTCTATCACTTTTATCTAAGGCAGCATAAACGCCTGCCATCAAAAGATTAATTCCATCATCATTATTGCTTGAATTTTTTTCGATATGCGCTTCCAACAAAGTTTGAACAGATTCTATTTCACCAGCTTTAATCAATTCAACTGCATATTTTTTTACTAAATAGTCATCACTAGGATTTAATTCATAGGCAAATTTATAAAAATGTACAGCGGTTGCAATCTCACCTCTGAGCGAAGCATCCATTGCTTTAAAATATAATTCCGATGAGAGAAATTGCATGGCCTTAGGGCCCGATGCTTTGGCGTTTTCAACCTGCTGAAGAGTATAATCCCCTTTTAGCTTTAATTCCTGATAAGGATCAAATCTTGTTACTTTGATATCTTTTGTAGGTGCCAATTGATGTGCACAAGAAACTAAGATTGATAAGACTGGAATGATAGTAATTAAAGATCGCTTCATGGGCCTTCCAATAGCAAAGTTAATCCTTTGCCTCTCACGGATCGACGTACAAAAACCGAATCTTTAATTTTTAGCTAAGACTATTTTACTATGGAATCTTTGTCCCCCTGCGCAAAAATGACATCCCTAAGCATTTAAATATACGAATAAATCAAAATTTTTTTTCTTGAGCGAAGAAAAATCATCTCAAGGATTGTTGACAGTGCGAAATCAATCCTGTTATTTCATCCGAGCATTGCACTGAATTCTCTGCGTCTCCAGATTAGTTCTATAACTAATTGTTTTTAAAGAGGTCGTGGGAAATCGCACCATAAAAAGTGAATGATTTTCAGTGTTTAGCTAACAAGTTATGTCAATTATTAACAGATCCGCATTATTGCGGTCCAACCACGAATAAGAAGCCAATTAAAAGGCTTCACGAAAAAATAGGGGTAAATATGAGCGACGTTAGAATCATTAAGCGTTACCAGAACAGAAAACTTTATGACACTCATCAAAGCTGTTACGTGACTCTTGAAGAGATTGCGCAAATCATCCGCGAAGGTAATGAAATTCAAGTTATCGACAATAAGACAAAAAACGACATCACGTACATCACTCAAATCCAACTTCTTTTCGATCAAGAGAAAAAATCTACTCGTTCAGGAGATGTAGAGCTTCTTAAACGTGTAATCCGTTCTGAAGAAGGGACATTTACTGGTTATATCAAGTCACTTGAAAAGAAACTTGGTACAGACCACGCAGAATTCAAAGCTCCATTCAACAATGTTGAAGTAAACTCTGCTATTGAAACAACTGCTACTTTAAACTAAGATAAAAGCGTTATTATTAACGCAAAAATCTTGGTTGTTTATGAAAAAAATTTTCTTTTCTACAATACTAGCCGTTTCAACACTTTTAAGTGCGGAAACGGCTTTTTCGCAAATGAAGCCTAATCTAGGCAAACT
>JAKLJM010000117.1 GCA_023151145.1 Bacteriovoracaceae bacterium
TTATGAGTTAGATTCGCCTGCTTTTCTAAGGCAGCAATCAGGTCTGCTTTAGTCATAATAATTCTCCTTATTGAATGCCAACTTATCGAATTAAGTTCTTAAAACTTTAGCGATTTTATTGTCCGAGCGAAGTTTTTTTCCCCACTTCTCACTCCCTGCCCCAAAATAGAGGCAAATGTCAGAAATGGATCTTAACCCCGAATCCCCCTAAGATCAATGATATCGGCAAGTTAGGCTTAAGTCGAGAAAAGCTTCAGATATCCGCCCAAAGTCCTCTAAAATTTACTTAAGCTTTTTAAATAAAAGACGAAAAACTTTTAAGATGAAGATGATGAGAAAAACTGCGACCTCACAATTTATAACCTATTCGTTGGGCCAAAATATTTGGTCGGTGAAGAACGTTATCTTGTTAACACTTATCTTCACTCTTAGCGCCTGTCTTCCAGAAGCAACAGGTTCAAAACTTAGAAAACTTTCAGGATCTGCTATTTATAAAGATAACCAAAAAGGTTGTGGCGAGAAATATTTTGTTTTCTCTACGGGCAATACTTGTGTGGAAGCTTGTACAGATTATGAAGGAACTCATGTTGGTTCTTCTGAAGAAATAGCGGAAGTAAAAAAAGAAGCGAAAGAAGATATTCTTACCATCATTGAAAATTCAAAAGGTGTTTGTATTGATGATGTTGAAGTAATCAAAAGACCAACCAACGCCTTTAATATTGAACCGACGACTTGTTCTTGTCGAAATGGTAAGTCGGATGTGGTGAATGATTGTGATGCTACCTGTGCGACTAAAACCAACAGCGCTAATGCCATTCTTTATCTAAATACAACTCCAAGCGCGGAAGTTTTATTAAATGATAAACTTAAAAATCTTAATAACTGGTGCCGTGTTCAACTTGAAGATGGACTTGAAGCTCCTGAGTGTTATTTAAAGTTATGGGATGGATCTAGTGAACAATATGTTCCTTTAAATACTTTTGTAAATTCAAACTCTGCCACTGCCGACATCTCAACAGTGACAACATTTAATAAAACTTATATTGCTTCCATTGTTGAAACAAAATCAGGAGCTAAAACTGGTGAGTTTCAAATTTATCGTAAACCACAATCATCAAGCTCAACGGTTCAAGGTGCATTAAAAATTACTCCGATCTCACAATATACTTGTATCACTTACGGTGGAACAACCGCGACATCGGGTGAATTTTTACGTAATTCAGAAGCACGTATCTTTTATTATTACGCTTCAAATGAAACTCCTGCACCAGTGCCTCCTTATGCTTCTAATAAACCAAGAAACGTCGTGTGCCACGACGAGTTCTTACATCCTGGAAATGATTCTGCGGAATACCCAAGATTAGAAAATATTCCTCTTCATTTTTCGATGTGGGATAAAACTGATCCAAGATTTGTGGAAGATGCTGCAACAAAAAAATTAGCGATTAATAAAGTTTTAGAGGATCGATACTTTGAAGAAACTAACGGCCAATCGGCCACATTTGGATTCTTCACTCAAGTAACTTACCCAAATCGTCCATCTGTGGGTACAACCACTCAAACGGCCATTCCTATGGGTTATATGATGATTGCCTTCGTCGACTCACAAGGGAAAGCTTTTTGCCCTAAACAATCTGATTTTTCCGGTAATGACCTGATTTATAATATTCTTGGCGAATACATTCCTGAAACAGAAGCTCTGTACTTAGCTGAAAAAGAAGCAGAAGTTATTCAAGAAGGTTCTGACTTTAAAACAGTTTACGGAAATATGTTTATTACTGAATCAAAAGTTTTACCAGTAGCTTTTTATATTGAAAATGGTCTTAAGATAAAAGCTTCTTCAGGAAATATGGCCTCAAAAACCATCCATTTCTATTGGCCGATAGACTCCAGAGAAGATCCACTCTTCCAAGGAAATAGAAAACTCTATACCATTAGATCTCCTGACAACTTAAGTGGTCAAACTCCAACTGGAATTCCAACGAGTATTCGTCCTAATGATAAACGTATTGGGTGCGTCCCTAGATCGTTTTAAAAAATACTTTTTTGACAATTTTTATGGTGGGAGTAAGCTCTTCTTGAAAGACATACCAAAAGATAAAAATTCTTATTCCATTAATTAAAACAAATCGACTAAAACCCCAAAAGAGTGCCGTGAAAAAAGGCATGGTAGGATTCATGATCACTTTTTTTAGAATTATACTAAAAACAAGAGTCCCTAGCATCCACCAAAAAAAGACAATGAACTTATCCTTTTTCTCGCTCATACTAACAAGTTTAGGAAGGGCTTCTTTATCTTTAAGCATGGCAACTGCTAATGGATAAAGCCTTGGCTCAAATTCAAAAATTTTCTTGGTCCAACTCCCCTCATTTTTTTCTTTTAAAAGCTTAGTGATTTCTTCATCGCTTAAAAGAGAAATAGGCCCGAGCATAAAGGTGACGTTCTCTGAAAGTTTTCTAGATTCTAAATCTTTTGGCAGCAGCATTTTTTTATAAGCAGGTTTAGGGCGATTTTTACGTTCTTCTAATAAGGCATCTTTACTAAACTGATCAAGCTCGTTGATCTCAGCCTCACTTAACTCTTCATCTGTAATGTCATTAAATTTTTGAGTGTTTTCTAAAACTTTTTTTGAATCTGCATTGTAATCGTTAAGAACTTTTTCTAGCTTTTGAATATCTTTATCATCAATACTTGGAGGAATATTTCCCTCTCCTAGCCCCCGTTCGTTTAAACCTTCTTTCACCACATCGGGAACAGGTTTTGTCGGATCCTTCCGGCTATCAAGTTTTCGATCTGAAACCACTGAAAAAATCGACGTACTCATAAAAATGAGTACGCCGAAAATGATTAACTTTGATTTTTTATTAGACATGTACTGGATTAGAATCTGATTTCTTCACTTCTTTTTTAAAGAATCGATCAAATGCAAGAGTCGAAGCTGCTGCAACGAAAATCGATGAATAAGTACCAAAAGCCACACCCACGATCAAGGTAAAGAAAAAGTTCTTTAAATCACCGTCACCAGTTAAAAACATCGTGATCGAAACAAAGAAAACCCCAACTGAAGTAAGGATTGTTCTTGAGAGTGTATCGTTGATCGCTAAGTTGATATTGTGAGCAAGTGAAAGTGTTGGATCTTTTTCTTCTGCTTCACGAATTCTGTCATAAACAACAACTGTATCGTTAACTGAATAACCAATAATCGCTAGAATTGCCGCTACTGTTGATAGCGAAAACTCAAAAGGAGAAAAAGCAATCAAACCAGCAACAATAACCACGTCGTGAATGAGAGAAATGATAACACCGGGAGCAAACTTAAAATCAAAACGAATGGCCACATAGACCATGATCGCTAAAATTGCCCAAAGCATAGCTTTGATCGCCGACATTCTTAACTCAGCCCCTGCCTTTGGACCGACGATATCAATTTTTTCTACATCAACGTTTGTTCCCGTAAAAGATGCCGTCAAAGATTTTTTGATATTTTCAGAAACTTGGTTTAGTTGAGTTTCATCTGCTTGAACTTTAATAAGAACGTTATTCTCACTCACATCCCCGATGGTTTGAACCACGGCTCCTTTAAAGCCCGCTTTATCCAGAGAGTCGCGAATATCATCCATGCCAGTTTGTTTATCGAATTGAACTTGAACCTCAACTCCACCACGGAAATCTACTCCGTATTTCATGTTGTTCATAATTCCGTAGATCGCAATGATCATGATCACTACTGAAAAAATAGCGACATGTTTCATTTTAGAGACGAAATCAATTGTTGTACCAGATTTAATAATCTCAATCATATATCTTCCTTAAGTTATTTAATTAAATTGAAAGCTCTTTAACACTTACTTTTTCAAGATAAAGTTCATATAAAACTTTCGAGACAAAATAAGACGTATAAACGGTTACAACGATACCAATTAATAAAGTTACCGCAAATCCTCTGATTGGCCCTGTCCCAAAATTGAGAAGACAGATACCTGCAGCGGCTGTGGTGATGTTTGAATCTAGAATTGTCCAAAGAGCATTATCGTAACCCACTTCGAAAGCTTTTTGCGCCGATAATCCTTTTCTCATTTCTTCTCGAACACGTTCAAAGATAATGATGTTACCGTCGACGGCCATAGCAACCGTTAGGGCAAGACCAGCAATCCCTGGAAGAGTTAAAGTCGCTTCTAACATAACTAAGCAAGCGAATGTGAAAAGTAAGTTAACCACAAGTGTTCCAACGGCAATGACACCAGACATTTTGTAGTAAAGGACAGCAAAAACAAATGTTAAAATTAATCCAATCGTTGCCCCGAGCTGTGCAGATTTAATCGCATCAGCACCAAGGTTTGGACCAATTGTTCTTTGCTCTAAGAAGTCTAGTTGTACAGGAAGTGCTCCTGCTCTTAGAACTAGTGCCAAGTCTTTAGCTTCTTTCATGATGTTATTGAAGTTTCCGCCACCCATAGTAATTTGAGCACGTCCACCACCAATTTTCGTTTGAATATTTGGCGCTGAATACACGTTACCATCCAAGATAACGGCCATTCTTCTCCCAATATTTTCACCAGTAATTTTTTCAAAACGAACAGCACCTTGTGGCTTAAATTCCATCGATACATATGGTTCATTTCTTTGTTGATCAATCTCCACCCGTGCATCTTGAAGATCGTCTCCAGTAATTTGTGGAGCAACTTCAACTAAATATGGCATTAATTGATCGTTCTCAGTTTCAACTTTAGTTGTTCTTCTTTCAAAAGCTAATTCATAACCTTGAGGAAGATCTGCTTTTAAAAACTCATTCATTTGCTTTAAGTAATCAGAGAATCTGTCACCTTTTTTGAAAACAATTTGAGCAGCTTCTGCTTTTTTCATCCAATCCATTAAAGACGTTGGACTAACTGTATCGTTAACCATTTTGAATTCAAGTCTTGCCGTTTTACCGATGAGATCTTTTGCTCTTTCGATATCTCTTACACCTGGTAATTGAACGATAATGCGATCACTTCCCTGAGAAAGAATTTCAGGTTCAGTTACACCGAATTCATCAATACGGTTACGAATAACTTCGATTGATTTTCCAACTGATTGTTCTTCAATTTGTTTTTTAATAGTAGATGATACAGCAATTTCTAAATTTACTCCGTCTTCTTTCGTAATACGAACAAGCCCTTGGTAAAATTCTTTAATCCGAGCAATGGTTGGCACCATGTCGCTTGCTTTTTCTAAAATAAGCATTTGTTTTGGATCCATGGGATCTGTTGAATCCACTGAGCCCACTTGAAGTTTGATTCCTTTGTCTTTCATTAAGGTTTCAATTTTTCTTCCATAACCCTTTACTTCATCTGTATAAACTTTTTTAAAGTCGATACCGAGGACCATGTAAAGACCACCCTGAAGATCAAGGCCTAGATTAATTTTAGACTTAAACGGATATGAACTATCCTCAGAAAACTTCATAGCTGTTGGTATAATGAGCAGGATCGACAAGACGACCAATACCAACAAAAAACTAAAGCGCATCCACCAGCTGCTTTTCATTAAAAACTCCCTTTTTTTTGATCCCTAGATCTGGTGGTGAATAAAAAAATCCACCATACTTTTAAAGATTTATCAAAAAAGTATAGTGGATATGATTTGTTTGTGTAAATGTTAAATTTAACGAGGCGGAATCTCTGAGTTAAATGATTAACCTTTTAGCTATGAGATTCAGGTTTTTTTGTCATGACCTCAGAACTTTCATCCTTAGTTTCCGTTGTCGATGCCACAGACTTTTGTGGATCATAGGCCACAGGCTCTAGTGTATTTGCTACGGTTTTCGAAGTCTCTTTTTGATCTGGCTCAACTGGTTTATGAATTTCTTGCATCATTTGATCTTTTGCCTTATTAAATTCACGAACAGCTGACCCAAGGCCTTTTGCTAGTTCTGGTAATTTTTTTGGCCCTAAGAAAAATAGAGCAATTAAGAAAATAAGAAATAATTCGCCAGCCCCTAAACCAAACATATGTACCTCAATTTAACAGAAACTATTTTGTTTCTTTGTTTTCTAGAATGCTTTTTGCCATTCCACCGATTTGTGAGCGAACAACTTTTAATTTTACGCCCTCTCCCATATCAAGTGTTACAACTTTATCATTCAAGCCGTGAATTGTCCCAATAAGACCAGATTTGGTATAAATTTCATCACCTTTCGCTAGTTTAGAAATCATATCTTGCTCTTCTTTCATTCTTTTTTGTTGAGGTCTAAGCATTAAGAAATAGAAAACCACAAATACGAGGACAAGTGGTAAAAATTGAAAAAGTGGGTTTCCTTCAGCAGCTGCTCCCTGAGCAAAAACATTTGAAGTCATTAGTAAAGTTACAAGAGTCGCGAGAAATTTCATGAAATCGTCCTTTTTTATGTGTGTGTGAATAGTTTTCTTAATTCCATTCATTTGATTCATAGGTTTTATAAAAGCTTAGGTAAAACTCGTCAAACTTATCTGCAAAGATCGCCTCTCTTGCTTCACGAACCATCTTTAAATAAAAGTATAAGTTATGATAGGTGATCAGATTTCCCGCTAGATACTCTCCAACGGTGAATAAATGGCGAATATACGCACGAGAGTAGCGGCGACAAACTTTACAATCACAATCCACGTCTGGTGGAAGTAGATCTTCTTTGAAGCGTTCTTTTTTGATATTTAAAGGCCCGCGCTTTGTGAGAAATTGACCATTGCGAGCATTTCTAGTGGGAAGGACACAGTCAAACATGTCAAGGCCAGCACGAATACCATTTAAGACATCTAATGGCTTTCCGACACCCATAAGATAGCGCGGTTTATGTTCAGGCATTTTATGAACGAAGTTATTTAAAAAATCCACCATCTCGTCATTTTTTTCACCGACAGAAAGACCACCTAAGGCCAATCCTTCAA
>JAKLJM010000118.1 GCA_023151145.1 Bacteriovoracaceae bacterium
ACAATATTTTCACTATAAGTAATCACATTGGCCACTATGATATTAAATATTTATTTGTTAGTGTATTTGGGTAACAAGTTCACAGGAATGACACATCGTGACCTCAAGAGGGAGCAGATGATTTAAAGGTAATTTACGAAACTATGAGCATTGATCAATTTTTTATTTCAAACATATCAAAAGATATCAATCATGAAGAATCTATAAAAGATATTCTAATTTCTGCTATCAATGTCGTTGTAGTTGCCCCATTTATTACAAAATATGGCATCGACTTAATTCGAAGACATATTAGTGATGATACAAAACTTCAAATCATTACTGAATTAAACCCTAGAGGAATTATTAGCGTTTCTCAATCTCCAAAATTATTAAAAGAAATTTCAGAAAGACCAAAAACTGAAGTCTTTTTTACAACAAATGGTAAACTTCATTCAAAAATTTTCCTAGCTGATAATAATGTTCTTATTACCAGTGCCAATTTAACGACTGGAGGCATGAGAGAAAATTTTGAGACAGGAGTATTATTTTCAAAAAAATCGGAAAGTAAATTCTCTGGAAAATTGAAAGACGAAATAATATCTCACCTAAGAAATGACCTAATTCCGTATATCAAGCAGAATGCATTTAAATTAGATGATTCTTCGATTGCAATTTGGCTAGATTTTGAAAATAGTGAAAAGGTAAAACAGACAAAAGATTTCATTAATGATTTTGAGAATAATTTACCTCAAAATGGATTTTTACCATTTTCAAGAAATTTTGATGGAAGGCCTGTATCCACGGAAATTCTTGCTTCTATAAATGATTTTCAATTTGAAGAAAAATATTGGGATGTTTTTTATCGTTACAATAATACGAACGATATTGATAAATTAAGAGAAGACTTAAACTTAGAAATAAATCCTATTTTGAACAATATTTTTCATTGTATAAAACAGAATCCGCTTTGCTCTGGATATTTTACAAATTTAACAACGATGTTTTCTCGAAACCTACAAGTTACTAAATTTCTTCCTGATTATAGAAACCTTTATTTAACAAGAATTGGTCTTGGTGGTAACAACCGAAAAAAACATGTTTATTATCCTTCTTTCGTTTTAAATATGTCTATCTATCAAAATGAGAAATACTTTCAAATTCGAGTTGGCGTCGAAGAGGATATAAGTACAGACCCTCTTTGTGATTACGCTAAAATCTTTCTTAAGAATTTATCTCTTAATTCTAATGAATGTATTTCAAGATTTAAGAAAATGAGTGGAAGTTGGTTCTTAGTTCATGGACAACAAAGTTTAGGCAAGCGAATTGAAATTCCTCTTAAAGATGTTTCAGAAGAAAAACTAAAAGAGATTTGTAATAGTTATCTCATGACGAATGAACCTGCTGACATTAATATTTGCCATAACTATCTTTGGTCATCTGAAAGTATTTTAAATAAACCTAAAGATTTTATAAGTAGCTTAGCAAGCGATCTTAATCATTTGAATTATTTTTTTGAATTAGCTCATTATGAAATTTAAAGTTAATTGAACGAGAATACGACGATGATAATAAAAATCAATGACAATATTTGCATTTGGAAGGAATTTAATCCTATTGATTTATCTTTGGATCAAAATGAATCCAATGATTCAAGTCAAAATTTAGCCAAATTATGTTTCAACAAAGAACGTATTTCAATTAAGGGACGCTGGTTTGATGTTCTTTCGCCTAGTGAATTAGTTCGCAAACGTAACCAAAAAGATGGATATTATCGAGTGATTTATATTCAAATTAATATGGATAATGGCGAATACTATATTGGAAAGGCAAACCGGCCGAAATGGTCAGAGATAAAACGCTATCAAGGCTCTGGCCTAAAGTTTAAAAACAAACTTAAAAATAACAAAGATTCTTTTGTTAGGTATTTTATAGCTTTCTGTGAAACAGCGGATGAAACTGAAAAACTTGAGGCATCTATCGTTAATGAAGAACTTCTGGCCGATGAGAAATGTCTTAATCTTGTTGCAGGTGGAGCAGGAACAACTAAAAGAGCATCAATTGCAGAATCCAGCAAGAAAAAGCGTGAATACATGGCGAAGCATCCAGACCAGTTTAAACCAATGCTCAAAGCTGCAAAAGATGCATTTTTATCTGGAGATACGCCTGCACTTCGTGCTCGATCAAAAAGAATAAAAGAAGTAATGACCGATGAGAAATATAAAAATATGTCTAGAGAGAGAATAAAAAAATGGAAAGAAGAAAATCCAGAAAAATATGCTGAAGCTAGAAAAAAAAACCATGAGAAAATAAAGAGTCCTGAAGTACAAAAAAAACGACAGGCATCTTTAAAAAAATGGGCAGAAGAGAATCCTGAAAAATATAAAATTAATCAAGAAAAGTTGATAAAGTCACGTACTAGTCAAGAAGCGAAAGATAAAAGAAAAAAGTCTCTTAAGGAATGGCGAGAAAGTAATCCAGAAGAAGCTAAAACCAATTCCATAAAAAGAGCAAAAGCAGCAGCTTCCAAAAGAAGTAAAGCTGTTTCAATGCTTGACTTGGAATCAGGAAAAATTCTAAGAAAATTTATAAGTATTCACGAAGCAGCTAGATGGTTAGTTGAAAATGGAATTGCAAAAAATACTAATTGTGCGTCCTCTATAAGTAGTGTTTGTCTTCGAAAACCTTGTACTACTGGCTACGGTGTTCGTAAAAAAGCTTATGGTTACGATTGGCGTTTTTCTGAAGAATAAATTGAAAATTTTAGGAAAATTTTTAAATTTAAAAATGAAATATTGAAAACGTGCCTTGAAAGAATAAAAATTTTCAAGGCACATAAATTTCAAACTTTAATTGAATAAATCATCACAAAAGCAAGCGACAGCAAACTTAACATTCCACAAGCTTTTTCTAATTTAGAAAGTTCCATTTGATCAATGAGCCGATAACACTTTAGTTTCAGGTGCTCATTTGTTGGTGGGTCTTCGTTTTTAATAGTGGAAAGCACCGTTTCTTGAATCTTTTAGTCTGATAAAGGGCATGAATTTAAAACTCTTGTAAAATTTAGTTACCACACTTCATTTTATTAGGAGAACACATGCCCACTCATGAGTTTACACAAACGCTTCAGCTTCCGGAACTAAAAATTATCTCACATCGACGAACAGCTAAGTTAGATTGTGAATTTGAGCTTGAAAAGACATCTTCTTTTGAAATTTGTCCAAAGTGTGCTACTCGGTCATGGACAATTTACGACCATGTTTGGGTAAGAATAAAAGATGCACCAATTCGCGATCGCCACATCTTTCTTAAAATCAAAAAAAGGCGTTTTTTATGCAAGAAATGTAAAAAGCCTTTCACTGAGCCTGTTGCTGGAATTAGAAAAGGATTTAGAACCACTGAACGCTTTAGAAGACATATTATGTGGTGCTCGGATAATTTTTCTAACTTGAGTCAGGTTCAGCGTCAGTTAGATATTTCCTCGTCATTAAATCATAAGGCCTATTATGAGCAATTGGGGCTACAAATAAAAACAATTCAAAATGAATGGGCCACGACCATCGGAATTGACGAGCATGCTTTTAGAAAAAATAGAAAAGGTGGATATCGAGAATTTGCTACTATCTTTGTGGAATATTCTCACAAGCGAGTACGTGAACTAACTTTAGGAAGGAGTCCCGGGGAGCTCTTTAGTAGTGAACGATTAATGGCAATTCCAGGACGAGAAAATGTAAAAAATGTGATCATTGATCTATCAAAAACCTATCATCGCTTTGCCCGAGATTTTTTTCCCAACGCCAAAATTATTGCAGATCGATTTCATGTAATGAGGCTATTTAATAATATTGTTAATATCTATCGAAAGAATATTACGGGTGATAAAAGAAAAAATCCGATTAGGAAACTTCTCCTAAAGCGATCGGCAGACTTAGATCCTCACGTGAGAAGGGCCATTGATCGGTGGCTTGGTGAAAATCCTGCCGTCAGAGAAGTTTATCAATACAAAGAGGCCATGCATCGTCTTTATCGAATAAAAGGAATGAAGCATGCTCGAAGAGTTTTAATAAAACTTACTGACCAAATGGCACTTTCAAATATTCCAGAAATAAATGTTCATTTCAAGACATAGGTTACACTCCATACCGGAGACATAGGTTACACTTCTAAATTTTTTACTCAGGTATAATTACTCCATAACAGGAGGTTATATGGGGTGGAAGGAGTGTTCTCTTATGGATGAAAAACTGAAGTTTATTGCTAGACTTTTAGAAGGAGAAAAGATGGCTCCTCTTTGTCGTGAATTTGGTATTTCACGCAAGACTGGTTACAAGCTATGGGATCGCTATAAAGACATGGGCAATGAAGCTCTAATTGAACAAAAACGAACTCCTTATCGTTATGCCAACAAACTACCACTTCAAATTGAAGCTCTAATTTTAGAAACAAAAAAAGAATTTCCAAGTTGGGGAGCTCCAAAAATTAGAGAGAAAATTAAACGTAGATATTCGGATGTTAGACTACCGGCAATTAGTACGATTCATGCAGTTTTAGATCGCCATGGATTAGTTGAGAGTAAGCTTAGAAAGAAAAATTATACCTCCATTCATCCGATGCACCTTTCAAACCCAATAGCCCCTAATGAGCTTTGGTGTGCTGACTACAAAGGTGAATTTATGCTTGGGAATCGTCAATATTGTTACCCTTTAACTGTTACAGATCATGCATCAAGATTTTTACTCGCTTGCGAGGCTCTTACAAGTACAAATTCTGAATTCGCGATCGAGACATTTAGTAGAATATTTAAAGAATATGGACTTCCAAAAATTATAAAAACTGACAATGGTTCTCCATTTGCCAGTGGAAATTCACTTTATGGTCTAACAAAGCTTTCTGTATGGTGGTTACGACTTGGTATTGAATTAGAAAGAACAGAGCCTGGTCATCCTCAGCAAAATGGAAGACATGAAAGAATGCATTTAACTTTAAAAAAAGAAACTACAAAACCCGCAGGTGAAAATCTTTTTCAGCAACAAGAAAAGTTTGATAATTTTATTGAAATATTTAATAAAGAAAGACCACATCAAGCGATAGATATGAAATATCCTTCAGAAATTTATAAACCCTCCGATAAAATTTACAAAGGTGTTGAACCAATTTTTTATCCATTTCATGATAAGACGATTCAAGTAACTCGTTGTGGAAGAATTTGCGAAAAGGGTTTAAAGGTCAGTGTAAGTACAGCCTTGGCTGGACAAGAAGTTGGGATAAAGGAAGTTGAAGATGGAATTTGGGTTGTAACTTTTTTGGATTATGATTTGGGATACTTTGATGAGTTGAATTCGAGAATTGAACCAGTTGAAGATCCATTTAACAAAAAAGTGTTACCTATGTCTCCGGTATAAACTGTAACCCATGTCTCCGGAATGGACCTACACAGCCAAAATAAAAGCCAAAAAAAGCCAACCCTAGAGATGTCTAGAGATGTTTCATTTTTTAATCGTCTGGATACAAAAGAAGCGACAGTGAAGAACTCGCAGAACTTATTGATTCTGTTAGTTTTAATATTTTTGGTAGTTAGCTAAATCGGGCATAAAAAAAGCCGAACTTATATTCGGCTTCTTTTTTTATAAATCTTAGTACCAGAAATTTGGTGGAGCTATACCACCTTTATTATTTTTAAGCATTTAAGTTAATTCTGTCTAGCTAATCGCAGGTTCCAGTCATTTTGAGTCATTTATAGCTCTGAAACCTCTTCTAAAAACTCACTAATGAAAGGCCAATTTTCATGATCTAAAAAAGTCAGCCTGATTGGGCCGTGTTCCCAAAAATATTTCTTAAATTTGTCACTTAGTGGACGATGATCATAAGAATAGACCTCAATGTTTTGAGTGGTTCCATCAAAGAAGTGTCTATGTGGTTTGTCGTGCCAAGGCGCATTGTTATTAAAAACCTTCGAATGTGGTGAATGATAGTGCAAAAATCTTTCATTCGTTTTGCCTATTAGACAGTCATATGAAAATCCAACTGTAATCCCAGACTCTGGCGGGTTCTCACTCGATGATATTGTATGCTTGCTTATTTCTATATTAAAACCATTAGTTGTTTTAAACTTTGCTTCATGGAAAAATTCCAAGTGAGTACCATGATCAATCTTTTTTATATTGTAATCGGTATCTCCAGATTCTATTAACCAGTAATAATCTTTTATAACTTTTGAATGAATTGCTAAGTGATCAACAAGATCAAATCGAACTCCATGTTTTTTACCCATTTGGAGACTCGTTAAAGTTGATGTCTTTCAACAAATGAACATTTGTCTAAAATTTCTAAACTGATAGTAGAACCAAATTCGAAATCATCCGCTCGAATTGCTAATTCTCTATAACTTGAAGCTTGAAATTTTTCACAGTATTTGTTCAAGGTTTCGCGATATTCTTCTAATACTTTTTCAATTGGAATAGATGGTATTTTCAAGAATAGCTCCATCGCAGCTTTTCTATCTTCTTCTGTAATTATAATTTCTGAATTTGTGTTCATATTTTTTCTCGCTACTGTCATTTTATCACTACTCCTAAGAATCTTTACAATTTTTGTAAAATCTACATTACTCATAACATGCTAAAAACATTAAGAAAAGGGGGATAGCCTAAGCCATCCCCCATAAACCTTATCTAATATTGGCAACATTATCCAATTCAATCACTTTCGGCATAACCCTAAAGTTATCAGTGACCCCCTTAACATCTACACCGGCCATGCGGATATAGATTTGAAAGGTCTTAAAGTCGGCCCATCCTCCCATTTTCATAACTTGAGTTGGCTCTGCTCCAGATGCCAGAACATGAGTTGCAAAGCAAGCTCGTAATGTATGAAAGTTGACATATCTTTCTATTCCGAAACTTCTTAAAAAAGTTCTTAGAATTTCACCTGCCATTCCATGATCCCAGCCCGATAAACGTGGCAATACAAATTCCTCATTACCTCTGATATTTTTTAGTTCAATCAAAACATCTTTTAAATCTGATGAAATATGGCCATTCCGCCAATCAGAATTTTTGGTTGTTTTAATTTCGCCTAATCTTTGGCAAAACGATTTTGTAATCCTAATCAAATGATTATCTAAATCAATGTCACTCCATTTTAAAGCATACAACTCACCCGATCTCATTCCCGTTAAAAGAGCAACTGCCCAAACGTGCTTCCATGGATGGTCACGATTAAAGGCTTCAAACATTAGCTGCTTAATTTCTTCCGTCGTGAGAATTGGCTTCATTTTTTTTGCATCTTTAGGAAGTTCCATCCCATGAACAGGACTAGTTTTAGCATCAGAAATCAAACCTTCTTCAACTCCCCAGTTAAAAACTTGATTGATAAAACCTTTAATGTTTTTGATTCGTGACAAACTCAAGCCTGAATTAAACAAGGAATCAATTAGTCTTCTTCCATCTGCTCTCGTTAGTTCTCCAGTTCTTTTTATTAACCATGATTCTGTATGAAGATATAAAGTATTTTCTGCAGTAATTAAGTACTCTCTGGAATATTTTTTTATGTAATGTCGATTTCTCATTTGGATCACCCAACGATTAATAATTTCTTTCCAAAGATACCCCTTTCCTTCGATTCTACTAATTTCTTCATGACATGCTTTAAAAAGCTTTCCTTCTTCTCGTCTCGCTTCTGCCATCGTTGCAATATCTCTTTTAAGTTTTTGCACTCGTACTTTTTGTTCTGTACTCCGCAATGAAACATAAACTCGATAAAGCGTCTTTCCATTTTTTTCATAAACCTTGATTGCCATACTTGTCTCCTGTTTTAATAAACAGCTAAATCAAGCATCTCATCAAGTTCATCTCTTCTAAAATACAAACGCCTCTTAAACTTTCTGGCCTTCAGGTCTCCTCGATAAACCAAATGTCTAATTGCGTCCGCTGTTTTTCGAAGATATCTTGCGGCATCTTCCGTCGTCATCCATATTAAATTGTTAAAGATCTCACCCGATTCTTTTGAATCAGTTTCTTTACTATAACTTATTTTTTTAGCTTCTTTAATAGCTTTTTTATCCATTCGCTCTCCCTCATGTCTACTTAAAGTAAAGATTGCCCTACGGAAAACGCTCTAACCTCAAGATATTCTTTCTGAATCCCATCCCGATTAGTAAACGACCTCAAAAATAGTCGACCTCGCACAAAAATTTCATTTCCTTTCCGCAAATGAACCGAGCACTGCTCAGCCAATTTTCCAAAGGTCACTATTTTTCGCCACATGGTTTCGTTTTGTTCATTAACTAAGCCCACCGACATTTCACAAACAGCTTCTCCTTTTTTTGTATAGGCAAGTCTTGGATCAAGACCCAAGCGCCCTGAAATTAATTTTACTTTGTTATTTTCCATCTTTTCCTTCCTTTAAAATGTTTTTAACTGTCACCAAATATTCACCAAGTTCAAGATTGGTTTTATTTTTCTGATTGTATTCAAAACACTGTTTCTTAACTTTTTCTAAATGAGTAAGCGTATTGTTCTGAATTAGCTCTAAGTCTTTAGATGTGAGCTTGGGAAGTGCCATTAGTACCAAATCTTTTAATATAATCAGCCTTCCAAATTGTTTATTGTTTGCTTCCGCCAAAAGTTTTCCGACCATCTCTTTTGCCTCCTGATCTTTTGTAACATCAATAAAAAACTTGTCCTGACCATCTTTATATTCTTCCTTGTCTTCATTTTTATTTTCCTTTGCTTCTTTACTTTTTCTTCCTCTTCTTTTTTCTTCTTGAGGTACAACACTTTTATTTTCTACTTCAACATTCATTTCCATAGTCCTTACTCCTTCATTTTCTAATCTTAATTTCCTAGATACTCTTTCGTATCCCCGTGCTTTCTTAATATATTTCTCTGAATTGACCACCTCCTCCTACTCATGTTGTGAGGGGGTGGTCAATTCAGCGTGTTTGAAATATTTAACGAAAGCACGGGGATACGATCTCTCTCAAATTTTCAGAGTCACACTTAAACAGCAAATAATTACAATCTTCTTGGCAAATACTCATATTAAATCACCTAATTTTTTTCTTTCGACCTTATGTATTACTTCTGACGTTTTTAAATCTTCTGCCTTTTTTAAAATTGTCTGGTTAAAAACTAAGACAATTTTTTCCTTCAATTCATCTTGAAGATGATCAAAATCCGAATCTAATAGAAGTTCATTTAATCTTTTTTGATAGGATTCAAAGGCTGGCCTATCAGCAAAAAAATAAAAAACATAGTCGTATTCAGAGGCCTTGGCATAATCAACAAGCTTATCAAAAACTCTTTTTCGATCTTTTCTCCATAGCTCTACTTCTATGGCTACATTAAATTCATTTCCATTTTTAGAAATTAACAACAAAGCATCTGGTTCAATGGCATGGTGATTCCAGGATGATTTTGTTTTAAAGTCATGGGGGAGTTTTCCAGTTTTTACACTTTCAAACGTGATTAATCTGGAAACCACTGTTGAGACTACGGCATCATGACGGATATTTTCTTCATTAAAATTTTCAATTCCAAGTTTTTGTAAAAGCCCATGAGATGGATAAACGATCTTATTAAATCCTTTTTGAAGTTTTGATCTTAATACTCCGCCCTTTACAAGTCTTAAAATTCTCTGTCTAAAGGCACTCTCAGTTTCAGATTCCGCAACTAACACTTTTAAGTTATCAGTCGTCATTGATCGCCATTGATAAATGGCTTCTACAATATCAGAATTTTTTTGAAGCATTATTTCATTAATCATAAGCCTCCTTTCACTTTTCTTTGAGTTA